>NZ_CALKTS010000300.1 GCF_937997595.1 uncultured Campylobacter sp.
CGACTATAAATTTTCTCATTTTACCGCCTTGATTTTATGTGGCGATATTCTACCTAAAATTTTAGCGCCTTGGTATCAAGAAATATGGATTTTGGTAAAATTCAGTTTACAGAGCGGATTTTCGCCGCTTAGCTCGCGCAGTTTTGAGGTGCGAATGAGACGGCGCGGCGCCCGTATCTACGAGGGCTTTCTACCGATGCGCTTTTGGCACGAAATTGAGCGAGGATAAAATTTGTGGCGAAGCCGCTGGACAGCTTAGATTTAAACCTCAAAGTTCAAATTTACAGAAGGATCAAATTTGATCTCTTTATGGGCTTATCAAAGCATAAAATTTATTGTTTTAACTAAGTAAATCATGGTTTAAATTTTCAAAACACCGTAGCGATTTCGCGATTAAATTTTAAAAAATCGTATTTTGCATTAAATTTCGATAATTTAATGCTCTTGTTTGTCGCTTTATAATTTATTATAAAAACTTAAAATATTATCGATATAATTGCTGATAAAGTAAGGCTATAAAGGAAAAAATATGGAAGATTCGGAGCTTCAAAATTTTATTAAATTAATGTATGCGCAAATATCGGATACCGCAAATAAAACAAGTTTGCGCGTGGCGGTATTAATAGATGGAGACAATATACGAGACGGAATAAAATACATCTTGAATAAGGCAGATGAATTAGGGGAGGTAATTATAAAAAGGGTATATTGCGATTTTGCAACGGAGAATAATAAAAATTGGAAAAGTATATCTCATGAATTTGCGCTTAATATGATACAAACACCAGAATATAGTGGTAAAAATACCAATGATATTATGCTAACTATAGACGCCATGAAAATGTTATTTAATAATCTAAGCGATGTATTTTGCATTGTGACTAACGATAAGGATTTTGTACCTTTAATTATATCCTTGCGAGAACATAACAAAAAAGTTTATACATTCGGCGGAAATAATGCTTCGGAAGAACTAAAAAAAGCGAGCAACGGATTTTTTAAAATAGAAAGTTCCAATAAATCATTAGAAATATCAAATGATTTGTTGGAACAATTAAAGAAAAAATGCAAAGAAATTTACACACAAAATGATAACAAATTTATCCCTTGTGCCAGTCTAAACAGCCAAATAAAAGAAATTTTTAAATATAAGGACTTTGGCTATAAAAAATTTAGCGATTTTATTAAGGACTACACAGGCCTTTTTGAACACGAGAAAAGAAATAGTGATATATATGTTAGGCTCAAAAATTTTAAATAAATAGAAAATTCGCGCTTTGCCGAGGCGTCGAAATTAAAATTTGGCCGAATTTAGCCTCGCCGAAGCGCTTGATCGATGAAGGCGCCAAATTTGATAGACGTGCGATAAAAAGGGTATTTATCCTCGCTATTTGATTTAAATTTAGCCCCGCAAAGGGGCTAAATTTACGCTTATTTCTCCCCAAGCGGCCAGTAAACGATCGGTTTGGCTCCGAGTCTTGCTTCGCCGTGATACATGCCCAGTTTATCTTTCGTCCATGCAAAGCCCGTGTGTCCGTGCTTGTCGATCGAGATGATGCCGCCGCTGCCGCCTAGAGCTTTGACCTGAGCTACCGCTTCTTCGGCGGCCTTTTGCACGTCTTGCGTTTTGTATTTATAAAGAGCCGAGACCTCGTGCGCGGCGTTTACGCGCATGTATATATCGCCCGTGCCGGTGCAAGAAACCGCCACCGAGTCGTTATCTGCGTAGGTTCCCGAGCCTATTATCGGGCTATCGCCGATGCGGCCGGTCATTTTATTTGTCATGCCGCCTGTGCTGGTCGCTGCGGCTAGGTTGCCGTTTTTATCCAGCGCGATCGCTCCCACGGTGCCAAGATACGGGCGCTCGTGTAAATTTAGCGACGTCTTTTTCGCCTTTTCGCTATCAAGTAGCAGCTTTTGTTTTTCTTTGGCTTTTTGTAGCGCATCGTATCTAAACTGCGTGAAAAAATACTTCTGATCGACCATCTCTAGGCCGTTTTCTTTGGCGAGCTTGTCGGCTCCCTCGCCTGCAACAAGCGTGTGCCACGTCTTATCCATCACGAGTCTGGCGCCTAGGATTGGGTTTTTGATATGTCTTGCCATTGCGACTGCGCCCGCTTTTTTGGTCGAGCCGTCCATGATCGAGGCGTCGAGCTCGTTAAATCCGTCGGCGGTAAATACCGCGCCCTTGCCCGCGTTAAAATTTGGATCGTCCTCAAGCACCATTATCGCCGCCGTTACGGCATCCATCGCGCTGCCGC
>NZ_CALKTS010000301.1 GCF_937997595.1 uncultured Campylobacter sp.
AGCTGAGCTACGAGCGCACGAAATAAAAGAAACGGGATTATAGCGTTTTTAGCTTAAATTTAACCAAAAAGGCGGTTTAAATTTCGACATGCGATAAATTTTAGCTTCGCATTTTTCTCATTTTTGCGTTTGCCCGATCGCGACGCCTAGTTTTTCGTTTAAATTCCAACGTGCAAGAATTTTAGCCTACTCAAATTTACCTTGTATCGCGCCGAAATTTAACTTGCTTAAGGATTGCATTTTGGAATTTAAAATTTATCCTACTTAAAATTCCGCGAGGCAAATTTAAAATGTCTTAAAAATTTACGACCTTGCAGCCCAAATCCTGCGTAAAATAAATAAAATTTATCGCTTTTTAGGTATCATAAGCGAATAATAAAATGAACAAGGAGAGAAAATGAAGCGAGTATTTTTGGCGTTTGCGCTGTGGCTCGGTTTTAGCGGGGCTGCTTTTGCGATGCAAGATACGGAGCCGAGCGAGGCACAAGGACAAAATTCTACGGGAGTTAAAATTTTAAGTGACGGGTTTTATAAAATGTCCGCCGAAGAATACGGCAGAGCGAAAGTTAGTTGCGATGCTTCGCATTATTACATAGGTTGCGATAAAATTTATTCTCCAAAAATTTCGCAATTTATAAAGGAGTGCGATTTTGGCAATGGAAAATACAGTACTTGTGAAAAATTATTAGAAACTTTAAATGCGAAATGCTTTGAAAAAAATGGCAGAGAAAATTTTGAAGCTTGTGATTTGGCGGGTGAAATTCTAATTAAAACAAGTAGAATTCCGTTAGGCTTAGAGCGGCTAGTAAGAGGCTGCGAAGTCGGTCAGATTATAAATTCTTGTTTTCTTTGCGCTCTAACATATCTGCATTATTCATTCGATATTGACGAAGTAATCAAATACGCAACGATGACGCGAGATCTAGCGTATGATAAAGAACATTTCAATAAAATCATCAAAAAATTGCAAGATTGCAAAGCCGACAAAGAGTGCAATCCCGCAAAATTAGAATTTCAATAGGCAAACGGCAAGAGCAAATACGGCGGGCTAAATTTCTAAATTTAAAAGACAAAGGAAAGATCGCTATGGCGGATAGGCTGA
>NZ_CALKTS010000302.1 GCF_937997595.1 uncultured Campylobacter sp.
ATTTGAAAGATCCGCGCTTTGCGGACGAGGCGGCGCTAAATCCGCTCGAGTTTTTGGATCTTAAGCCGAACTTCTACGACGGCGACGCGCGCGACGTGATCTTGGGCAAGAAGCTCGCCGCAAAGGATCTGGCGAGCCGCGCGGACGGCCGCTATTTGCTTATCTGCGGCGATTTTTATTCGATCATCGAGATTGGCGCGGGCGAGGTGCGGTATCTTTGGAATGACGTTCCGATCGCGGGCGGTGCGTTTTAGACCGCGGCTACAGCCTGCGGCGGAGCTTTGATCGGGCGGCCCTGGCTTGAAATTTGAGCGGTTATAAATACGGCGCGTTTTAAATTTGCTAGCATAGCGCGCCGTTATGTGCGGCTAAATTTTACCGCAGGCGGCGGCGGGGATTGCGTTCTTTCGTTGCGCACGGATCGTAAAATCGGCATCGGGCGGAGTAAATTTAAAATTTAAACACGCGGCTTATTGGGCGGCGCTCGCTCGTGAAAGGCATAAATCCGCGGGGCTAAATTTAAACGCGGCGAAGCGGCGTTTAAATTTGCTTTTGCCGCGCGATGGCGACGCGCCGCGAGATTAAAATTTGACGATTTAAAAAGCGCGCAGGTTGGGCTTATTGCGGCGTAGCAAGCAGCTTTTGTCGAATGAAATTTCGGCTTGCGGTAATGCGTAGTTTGCGCTGATGGGTTTGATTTTGCGGCGCATCGCTAAGCTAAATTTGCGATTTAATGTGGCGCGCGGCTGCGCGGTTTTGGTTTATAACTCGGCTTATAATTTTAATCACGCGGATAGATTTGCGCCGCGGGTTGAAATTCGGCCGCGTGCGTTGAGGATTTAATTTCCGCGCTTTATAAAATTTACGTATCGGGCGCCGCGATTGCGGGTTAAATTCCGCGGGGCGCGCTTCACGATGCGCGGATTAAAATTTTAATCGCGCCGGATGGGCTTGCCGCGGGCTAAATTTAACGCAAGCGTATCAAAGAGCGCAGAAGGAGTAAAATTTGAAGGCTTATGCAAAGATCAATGTTTTTTTAAAAGTCGTCGGCACACGCGGCGGTTACCACGAGATCGCCTCGCGCTTCGTGCTGCGCAGGGAGCTGTTTGATGAGATAAGCTTTGAGCGCGCGAGCGGCTTTGTGCTTGAATGTGACGCCGCGCAGATCGCGGATAACATAATTTTAAAAGCCAAGGCGGCGCTTGAGCAGGCGGGCTTTGCGCGCGAGCTTGCGGAGTTTTTCGGCTCGCACAAGATCGTGCTTAAAAAGCATATTCCGATCGGCGCGGGTCTTGGTGGCGGCAGTAGCGACGCAGCGGCGTTTTTGCGGCTTGCGAACGAGGAATTAAGCTTAAAAATTTCGCGCGAGCGGCTTATAGCGATCGCGCAAAATATCGGCGCGGACGTCGCGTTTTTTGTTAGCGGGCTGGAGGCTGCAAACGTGCGCGGCATCGGCGAGATCATCGAGCCTTTCGAGGACCGGCTGCCCGCGATCGAAATTTTAACGCCAGCGATCTTTTGCTCCACCGGCGCGGTTTATAACGAGTTTCGCACAAGCTTTATGCAAAACATAAATGCCGCGCAGGCGCAAGAGATGTTGCGTTTAGGCAGCGAGCAGCTGCTGTCGCAATATGGCGGCTTTCAGCTAAACGATCTTTTCGCGCCGTGCATAAAGCTATATCCGCAGATGAGCAAGTATCGCGATATGTTTCTAAGCGGCAGCGGTAGCAGCGTGTTTTTCTTAAAATAAGAATTCCAAGGCGCGCGGTTAAAATTTAAAAGCTAAATTTAAAGATAAAATTTAAAATTCGCTCGCCCGCTTTTAAATTTAAGCAAAAACGGGCTAAGCTTAGGACCAAATTTAGAAGGAAAAAGATGAAAGAACTGAGTAAAAATCGCAAGGCATTTCACGATTTTACGATACTTGAAAGCTTTGAAGCGGGCATCGTGCTAAAGGGAAGCGAGGTAAAAGCTCTGCGCGCGGGCAGGGGCAATCTCAAAGATAGCTTCTGTCGCGTGATCCGCGGCGAGCTGTTTTTGCTAAACGCCCATATCAGCTATCTTGAAAGCACCAACGCCCACTTTCGTCCAGACGAAGGGGCAGTGCGAAAGCTTTTGATGCACAGAAAGCAGATCGACAAGCTGCTTGGCGCGGTTAGCAAAGAGGGCCTTACCATCGTGGTTTTGTCGCTGTATCTGAATGATAAAAACCGCGTAAAGGCGCGTATCGCTTTGGCTAGTGGCAAAAATCTGCACGATAAGCGCGAATCGCTAAAGCGCAAGGAAGCCGACCGCGAAGCGCAAAGCGCGATGAAGCGATACGACAAGCATTCATTTTAAATTCACAAAACTTTGGTTAAAATGCGGGCTTAAATTTAAACCCGAAGGAAATGCAATGAAGAAATTTTTACTATCATGTTTGGCGATTTTTGTTTTAAGTGGCTGCGGAGATGATTCGCAGAAAAAGACGGGCTCTGCTGGCGAGAATCCTGCCGCGAGCGAGAATCAGATGGCAAAAAATTCCGCTCAAGATAAAAATGGCGAGCGTATTGGCGGAGAAAGTGGCGATGAGGTAGCTTTTACGCCGTTTAAAACGGGCGAGCGCCTTACGCTTAAAAGCGTCGTAGGCGGCGAGGTAACGATCGAGCGGACAGAAAAGGGCTTTAAGCTCGCGGACAGCGATAAAATTTTAATGTTTGATATTTTCGGTACATACTGCCAGCCATGCCGCATCGAAGCGCCGCATCTGATGGACTTTCAGTTAAAAAATTCCGCGGATTTTCTAATGGTCGGCTTGATTTATTTTGAGGACATTACGGACGCGCAAGTGATCGAAAATTTTACGAAAAAGTTTAATGCGTATTATTTCATCTCCAATTCAAAACAAAACGAGCGCATAGTGGGTCAAATTTTAAGCGACATCGGTTATCGTCACGCGCTTTCGATCCCTTTTAAGGTAGTACTTAAAGATGGAAAATATCAAAGGCTTACCGACATCAATGAGGGCGATGAGCGGGGCAAGCCATATTACTTAGGCATGGTCGATACCGATGTGATAAAAAGCGATATCGCCAGGATAAAAAATGGCAACTAAAACCGGTGTGCAGATTCACACTCGCGCCAAAACAAAATCTTTCGTGCCTCGTCCGTATAAAGTAATTTTGCTAAACGACGACGTGACGACGATGGATTTCGTGGTTTATATTTTGATGGAGATTTTCGCCAAAAACTTTAACGACGCCGTAGATTTAATGATGAAAGTGCACAAGCGGGGTCGCGCGGTTTGCGGCGCGTATCCTAAAGAGATAGCCGAGTGCAAGCAACAAGCGGTTTTACAAGCGGCAAAGGCCGCAGGATTCCCTCTTAGATGTGAGATCGAAGAGGATTAAATTTAAAGGAAAGCAATGATAGGATTTTTTTTAAACAAACATTTTGAACAAGCAATCAGCGTCGCAAATGACGGCGAGGACGAATATATCACCACTTCGCACGTAGTTTATGCGATTTTTAAATACAATAAGCCCTTTCACGGGCTCATCGCCAAAGAAATTCCAGATATTAACTACCTAAATATCTTGGATAATCTGGGCGGGCTTTTGGATATGATGCCTAAATCAAGCGGCAAGGCCCCAGCGCAGACGATAGAATTTAAGCAGTTCTATACTGAATTAAATAACGCTAAAGAGCCTAAAAACGAGCTTGATTTTATGCTTAAAATTCTAAATGATAAGGAAAACGACTGCACTAAAATTTTAAATCACTACGGTATCAATGCCGCGATTTTTGAGCTCATCGTGCGAAAGTACAAATCCGCTTTCGATCACCGTGATGAGGTCGTTTCTCGCGACGAAGCCGCAGCGATTAAGCTAAACTCATACGATATCGATGATATCACGCATGCGATGAATTATGACGAAAGCCGCAGGCAGTGGCAGAATACGGAATTTGAGCCTGCGTTTGAGGGCGAAAAGGACGCCATAAACGAGCGCGATATTAAAAAGGATTCGCCTAGTTCACTTTATACAGCAAACCTCAATAAAATCGCGCTTGAGGGTAAGATCGATCCACTCATCGGACGCGAAAAAGAGATCGAAAAGACGCTGCAAACCCTCTGTCGCCGCAAGAAAAACAATCCTATCTTAGTGGGCGAAGCAGGAGTTGGTAAAACCGCGATCATCGAGGGTATCGCGCTAAAAATCGTCCGCGGCGAAGTGCCAGAAAAGCTAAAAAATAAGGTGATTTACGCCCTTGATGCTGGCGCGCTGATCGCAGGCACTACGTTGCGCGGTGAATTTGAAGAGAGGCTAAAGGATCTCATAGACGAGTTTAGCGCTAATCAAAATGCGATTTTATTTATCGATGAAATTCACACGATCGTTGGCGCAGGCACGGGCAATCGCAACGAACTTGATATGTCAAACATCCTAAAACCTTCGCTTGCAAGCGGCGAGCTATCGGTCATCGGCGCTACTACATACGGCGAATACCGCTCGTTTTCGCAGGATAAAGCGCTTAGCCGCAGGTTTTGCAAAATCGACGTGAGCGAGCCTAGCATCGACGATAGCGTCGAAATTTTAAAAGGCGTAGCCAAAAAATATGAGGAATTTCACGGCGTAAAATTTAGCGACGAAATTTTGCGAGATAGCGTAACGCTTGCTAAAAAATATCAAAGCGATAAATTCCTTCCCGATAGTGCCATTGATCTCATTGACGAGGTGGGTGCGAGTTTTGCATTTAAGCCGCATGAAGCTCCGCTTGAAATCAGTAAGGACGATTTGGTAAATACGCTTTCTATTAGCGCGAATATTGCAAATTTAAGCAGTAGCGTCGATAATAAACAGGTACTAAAAAATCTGGAAGCTAATATCAAGCGTGAAATTTTCGGTCAAGATGAAGCGGTTAGCAGTCTTTGTAAGGCGCTTCTACGCTCTTACGCCGGGCTTGGAGGCGCAAGCTCTCCAATCGGCGTATTTTTATTTGCAGGTAGTAGCGGCGTGGGCAAAAGTGAGCTAGCCAAGGTCTTAGCCGCGCAGCTCGGAGTACATTTTGAGCGCTACGATATGAGTGAATATATGGAAGCTCACAGCGTCTCGAGACTCATCGGAGCACCTCCTGGATACGTGGGCTTTGAAAACGGTGGAATTTTAACGAATAACATCAAAAAGCACCCTTACAGCGTTATTTTATTTGATGAGGTAGAAAAAGCTCATCCTAGCATGACGAATATTTTTTTAGGAATTTTCGATAACGCAAGCCTTACCGATAATAACGGCGTTACGACCGATTTTAAAAATACGATCATAATAATGACGTCGAATTTAGGCACGAAAGAAGCGCCGCAGGTTGGATTTACGAAGGACGAGAGCTATAAAGTAGATAGCGCCATAAGAAGCTTTTTTGCGCCGGAATTTCGCAATCGTATCGATAAAATCATAAATTTTAACCGCTTAAGCGGCGAAATTCTAGAAAAGATAGTGGATAAGACTATCGGCGAGCTAGAGTCACAGCTAAAAAACGTAAAGATTAGCCTAAACAAGGAAGCAAAAGATTTGATTATCTCGCGCGGCTATTCGGACGAGTTTGGCGCGCGAAATTTAAAGCGCGAGATCAGCTCTCAGATCAGCGATCATATAAGCGGTGAGCTGCTTTTTGGCGCGCTGCAAGAGGGCGGCTTAGTTAGCGTGAGCGTCAAAGATGGCGAGCTAAGCTTTAGCTTTGCTTCTACGCCTTTGCCGCAGATAGAAAAAAAGCAACCTGCACTAGCTCAAAGCAGTGTCGTTAAATAATGGCTCGGTTTTACGATTTTCCAGATCCTATGGATGCGCCCGATTTTGCGCCGCTTGCAAGTGGCGGCGATCTGAGCGAGGATTGTTTGCTTAGCGCTTATAGCGCAGGGATATTTCCGTGGTTTAGCGAGGATGAGCCGATTTTATGGTGGTCGCCCAATCCGCGCGCAGTGCTTGATCCGCGTGAAGTGCGTGTGCAAAAGTCCATTAAGCCCTATCTTAAGCGATATGACGTTAAATTTGACGCGAATTTTAAGGGCTTCATCGAGCGCTGCAAAGACGTGCGAAAAAAAGAGAGCGACGGCACGTGGATCAGCGAGCAGATCGTGCAGGCTTACTCGCGTTTGGCAGCAGACGGCTACGCTCACAGCGTCGAGGCGTACGAGGACGGCGAGCTTGTGGGTGGGCTATACGGGCTAATTTTTGGGCGTGTGTTTTGCGGCGAGAGTATGCTGAGCCTAAAGAGCAATGCTTCGAAAGTCGCGCTGATTAGGCTTTGTGAGGTGCTTGCAAATTTCGGCTTTCTAATCGATTGTCAGATTATGAACGAGCATCTGAAATTTATGGGTGCTAAAGAGATGCCGCGAGCGGAATTCCTCGCTCTATTTGCTGAGCTTAGTGCGCAAGATAGCGGCTTTGAGCGCTTTGCGGATCTTAAAGTTCCGCGCGGAGCGCAGCATTGAGTCAAAGCTTGAGATGCAGCAGCGTAAAAAATGCGCGGAATTTAGAATTTTAAAGAAATAAGATGTGGCAAAGAGATAAAAGCTCCTCGGTCGGTATGATTATTGTGATGTTTATATTCGTGCCGGCGGCGCTTTTTGTATTTTTGGCGATTTTATATTTTTGGGGCAGCACTGAGCGCAAGCTACCGCGCCTGGATGTCAATGAAACCAACAGCGCGATCCGCGGCGCGATAATCGCAAAAGATAATTATGTCGCGGCAAATTCCGTCAAACTCTATAAAGTTAGCGTCGATGCGCGAAGCATCGATAAAAACAAGCTTGATCTTTTCGTGCGGCTTTATTGCATCTATACGGGCGATAGCGAAAAGCGTGTCAAAAGCGCGATCGAGGGCTCTGGCGGCACGACCGTGCTGTCGTATAAGATCGACGCCAAAACCGCCGTGCATCTAAAAGAGCTTGCATATAAGCTAAATTTAAAAAAGGTCTTCGTCAGCTTCATGGGCTCAAACGGCAGGTTAAATCCGCCTATCCGCATGAGCGTGACCGAAAGCGGCGAGAAGCGCAGTTACAATGTCGGCGATTCGCTCACTCCGTTAATCGGCTATATCAATAAAAAAGAGGTTGATGGCATCACCAAGGTTAGCGGCATCAAAGGGATCGAGAAGTACTATGAGTATTATCTAGCGCCGGTTAGAGATGAGTTTATCGTGGGCCCGCGCGATATCGGCGGCAACATCATCCTAGAGCGCAGCAGCAAAAAAACGGGAAGGATCGACGGCTACAATGTCCGCCTAAGCGTGCCGCTAACACTGCAAAGAAAGATAGAGCGCCTAAGTGATGAGGGCGCGGATAATTACGATGCGCGAGAAATCGTGGTAGGCATTATGAACTCCAAAACGGGTAAAATTTTAGCCCTCGCGACCAACGCCCGCTACGATCCTTCAAATATCACCAAAAACGATCTGAAAAATTTAAATTTTACCGCGAGCGAATACGCTTACGAGGTGGGCTCGATCATGAAGCCGATAATTTTCGCGATCGCCTATGATGCCAAAGCCGTCAAACCGGGCGAGATCATTAATACCTATAACGGCAGCTATAAGCTTGGTACTCGCACGATCCGCGACACGCATCCTGCAAAGCAGATGAGCGGCGAGGAGATCATCATCCACAGCTCAAATATTGGAATGATTAAAATTTCAGAGCGGCTGGAGGGGCAGGCTATTTATGACGGGCTGATGAATTTTGGTATGTCGCAAAAAACGGGTATCGATCTGCCGTATGAGCAAAGCGGAAATATACCTAGTATCAAAAGCCTGAATAATAAAATTTACAAAGCCACGATCAGCTACGGCTACGGCGCGCAGATGACATTCCTTCAGATGCTCAATGCCTATACCGTCTTTAACAACGGCGGCATCATGATTAGTCCGCGCCTAGTTGAAAATCTAGAAAATAACGGCAAAACTTACATCGTCAACGAAAGCGAAACCCGCCAGGTCATCTCTAAACCTACCGCCGACGTAATCAAAGGAATTTTAATCAAAACGGTTGAGAGCGGCACTGGGCGCAAGGGGCGGGTAGCGGGGCTGCAAATCGGCGGTAAGACGGGCACTGCGCGTATCGCCAAGGGAGGCGGCTATTCGAGCGCCTATAACAGCTCGTTTTTTGGCTTTGCCAACGACGCGGACACCAGCTACACGATCGGCGTTTTGGTGCGCGAGCCTAAAAGAGGCAGCTACTACGCCGCTCAAAATGCGCTGCCGATCTTTAAGCGAGCGGTAGGAATTTTGATAGAGGAGGGCTATCTAAAGCCCGCAGCCGACGCAAACGCCACGCAAAAGGTCGAGATCAAGGATGAGGCAGTTGAAATTAAAGATTAAATTTGCTAAATTTCGCGAGGTTTTTTAAAATTTTGCGGCTTGCATTACGGCGTCGAAATTTTACGCAATGCGACGCGGCTTCGTGAAATTCAGCGGCGTTTAAATTTTACGGCGCGGAATTTTGGCGGCATAGAATTTCGTGGCGTAAATTTTAACGGCACGGCGATGGAATTTTATCGTAACGTGGGATTTTGGCGCGGTAGTAAAATTTTATCACGGCTTGAAATTTTGCATGGCGCCGCTCACTGCGCTAAGGCAGCGAATTTTTATCACAATACGAAATTTTGCCGCGGTAGTAAAATTCCGTATCAAGACAAAATTTTAAATTTGCCGTCGCGCAAGTAACGCAAGTAAAACGGCGAGCGAGCTTGAAATGTTAAATTTTAAGACGCGCAATGTATCTGCGCAGCCCTGAAATTTAGCGAGTTTGAGAGCGAAATTTAACGATGAAATTTAACGCAAAGAAAAGAGGAAAATATGAAAGCAAATGAGGGAAAAATGAAAATAGCGATAATCGGGCTTGGCTACGTTGGGCTTCCTTTGGCGGCGGCGTTTGCGGCGAAACACGAGGTCGTGGGCTTTGACGTTTCGCAAGAGCGCATAGACGAGCTGCGCGGCGGGCACGACCGCACGCTGGAGCTTAGCGACGAGGAGCTTGCCGCGGCGATTCAAAACGGGCTTAAATTTAGCGCAAAGCTAGATGATATGAGGCAGAGTAATTTTTACATCGTGTGCGTGCCGACGCCCGTAGATAGGCTAAATCGCCCAGATCTTACGCCGCTAATCAAGGCCAGCGAAAGCGTCGGGACCGTGCTTAAAAAGGGCGACATCGTCGTGTATGAAAGCACCGTCTATCCGGGCGCTACGGAGGAGGACTGCGTGCCGGTGTTGCAGCGCGTAAGCGGGCTTAAATTTAACCGCGATTTTTTCTGCGGATATTCGCCCGAGCGGATCAATCCGGGCGATAAAATTCACACCGTCACGAAGATCAAAAAGATCGTCTCGGCAAGCACCCCAGAGGCTCTGGACGTCGTAGATAGCGTCTATCTTAGCATACTGCAAAACGGCACCTTTCGCGCTAGCAGCATAAAGGTCGCCGAGGCCGCGAAGGTGATCGAAAACACCCAGCGCGACATCAATATCGGCTTTATCAACGAGCTTGCGATCCTGTTCGGCAAGCTCGGTATCAACACCAACGACGTCATCGACGCGGCGGCTACGAAGTGGAATTTCTTAAGCTTCCGTCCAGGCCTCGTGGGCGGGCACTGCATAGGCATCGATCCGTATTATCTGGCGCAGAAGGCAACCGAGGTGGGCTATCACCCCGAAATCATCCTCTCAAGCCGCCGCATCAACGATAATATGGGAAGCTACGTCGCTACGGAGGTCGTCAAGATGATGATAAAATACGACGAAAAGGTAAAGGGCGCGAAGGTCTTGATCTTGGGACTGACGTTTAAAGAAAACTGCCCCGACACCCGCAATACGCGCGTCGTGGATATGATAAACGAGCTTAAAAATTTCGGCTGCGAAGTAAGCGTCTATGATCCTTGGGCGAGCGCCGCCGACGCCAAGAGATACTACGACATCGATCTGCTACAAAAGCCCGATTTGCGCAAATTTGACTGCGTCGTAATCGCCGTGGCGCATAAGCAATTTTTCGAGCTTGATTACGCAGGCTCGCTGGTTTACGACGTAAAAAACGTATATAAAGGCGCGCAAGGAAAGCTCTGAAATTTAGCTTGGGGGTTAAATTTAGACTTTATCAGTGCGGTTTATTTTCTATGTTTTGAATCTCAAGCACGATGCTAAGCTGCAAAAATAGATAAAATTTTAGTATAAGTGAAAGTTAATCCTCATCGTTATATAATCGCGGCACTTTCGGGGGAATAAAACGAGTTGTCGCTTTAGGTTTTGCTTAAAAGCTAAAGCTCTTTACAAGCCAGTGTTTTAAGGCTGAAGGATCAAATTTGAAGACCTTTTTGAAGACCTTGCTTAAAATCATAAAAAACAT
>NZ_CALKTS010000303.1 GCF_937997595.1 uncultured Campylobacter sp.
GAGCGCTGGTCTCATAAGCCGGAGGTCGAGAGTTCAAGTCTCTCTCTTGACACCATCAAATCACGAACTTCGCCTTTTAATGTAAGCCTTTGCTTTAAATTTCGCGTAAATTTTATCATAGGAATTATTAAATTTACATTGTAGAGCGGTTTTCGGCACGGCGGTTGAAATTTTAAATTTGCCGGCCCGGTACAAGTTCATATAATGAGAGCCTGCGCCGGGCTATAGGGGGCGCTTTTATATTAGTACCTATATTCGATGCTTAAAAGCGCGGTGCGACCTCGAGCCGAGTTGTTAAAAATCGTTATATCGTCATTAAATACTTGATTGGAATACGACGAGTTATATGTGTAGAGCGCATCCATATAGTTTTTATCAAAAACGTTTTGCACTTCGAGCTTAAATGTTAAATTTTCAATCGGTTTATAGGTCGCATACATATCAAAAATCGTAGGGATGCTCGGTAAATCCTGCGTTTTTATAGATTTAAATTCCGCACCGTTCGTAGTATACGTAAATAACGGGTTCATTCTTTTTGCTTTGCCCGTGATTTTGGCTATACCGCCTATCGTTAGTTTTTCATCGAAAAATCTTACTCCCGCATCGATAGTGGCGTAGTATTTCGGAAGCTCGCTAAATTGCGATACGCCGCTTGAAGGTCCGTTCGTCCAATCCACCGCCGTACTGTCGGAGAGCGGATACGACGCCTTTTGACGAGAGTAGGTGGCGGTAGTATAAAAGTATCCCGCGTCATACATCAGCTCAATCTCAAAACCCCTAAGCGTCGCATCGCCGTTTAGACGCGTAAGATACATCGTATCAGGGCTGCCGTTATCGTCGTAAAAAAGCATGAGCCTGTCGTAAATATAGTTTTTTACCTTGCTACGATAGTAGGTAAGCTTAAACCCAAAAATGTCGTCGTTCGCGATTAATCCGTGCTTATGGGAATTAAATCCCAACTGAAACGTCTTGGCGGTTTCCGGTTGCAAAAAGGTATTGATATCTTCATAAACCGTGCCCGAGTGAAAAAGCTCCTGAACGTTTAACGCGCGGGTACTTTTGGAGTAGCCGATAAACGGCGCGAAAAGTTCGTGCAAGCTTACGCCGTTCATAAGCGAATAATTCAACTCGTCGCCATCTTTTTTCATCCATCCCGCTTCTTTCGGTTGGCAGTAGTTATTGTATACCGAGCAAACGCCTTTTTCGCCGCTGAGCTGCCAGTGCATAAAATTTACGTTCGCGTCAAGGGTAAAAATTCCGTATTCGAGCGAATTATCAAGATAAAGACTTCTGAGCTTTTGTTTGCCTTGAGGAACGGAAAACGACGTTTTAAGCCCCGCATAGTCGCTATCTCCGGTAATCCTCTTATACTCGTTATTTAATAAATTTACACCGAGCGTGGATTTTAAATTCGCGCTCGCGGGGTTGAATTGAAAGGTATTGCTTAAATCAAGTATATCGGCTTTGTTTTTAAATTTCATTCCGTTTTGTAACGGCGCCCAACCGATGGTGGCATCTTTGTCGTATTTTTGCGTTGTATCGCTTACGGATGCCTTCATTTTAACGTCTATAAAATCGGAATTTGGATTAAATCTATAATCCAGCTGATAGTTGTTATTTTTTATCTTTCTTCTCGCCAGATAATTCGAATGTCCCCGATAGGACGCTATTGCGTTGTGTGCATCCCGTCCGTATTCAAATTTAAACAAATAGCTTTTCGGTTTTTGCTTGAGCGTATCCACATCTAGCGGTGCGGCGAGATCCGGTATCCCGTCGCCGTCTATATCGGGCGCGGCGTCTTCGCTTCTTACGCCGTTGCCGTCTTTGTAATTTTGCGTGCTTCTTTTGCCGCTGTATGCGAAAAGGGTGCCTATGTTCGCGCCGCTTTCGAGCTCGTCTTTTGCCGCGAGAGCGCCCATATAGCTCGGTCCTAGGCCGTTCGTGCCGTAGGAATAACGGCCTAGAAAACCGAAGATATTACCGTTTCGTACCACGTCGTCCACGCCTATCGTACGAAAATTCGCGCTTCCCATTATGCCGTTCGTCGCTCCGCGAAACGAGCCGCGCTCTACGTCTATGCCTACGAGTAAATTTTGATCTATCAGCGCTCCATAGGCCGACGTGCCTAAATTTCCGGTGAATGAATGATATCCGCCCGAATCCGCCGCCGTGCCGTAATATGTTTGAGTGACGCCGTCTACCATCGTATCGACGCGCCCGAGCCCCGTTAATCCGCGGATATTAACCGATACGCTACCCTGGGCCTGATCTACTTGCGTGTAGGTTCCCGGAAGCGCCCGCACGATGCTATCGACACTTTGGTTCTGCGATTTTATATCGTCGCGAGAGCTGAGCGCACCCGCTTTTAAAAAGCTCGATTCGCCGCTTTTGAGCTTATCCGCCGAAATTTCAAGCGTCTCAAAATCCACGTCTTCGCCGAAAAGTATGCTTATAACCGCCATACTCAATGCTACAAATTTCCTCATATGCGCTCCTTTTAGAAATTTATCTTTTGCTCTTTGTATTTTTTGATATTAAATTCCACGGGAAAATGAAGCGTGAGCTCATTCGAATTCACAAAATATTCGCTCGGCGGGGTCGGAAGCGGCGAAGCGCGATAAAAAAGCTGCACTGCTTCGCTATTAAGCGCTTCAAATTTAACCCCGTTTTTCACGCTAACGTTTATAATTTTGCCGCTTGGCGAAATTTGAACTTTTACGTAAACGATACCTTCCTCGCCCTGCGCCAAAGCCGTCTGCGGATATCTTTTATGCTTATTGAGATGCGACATTACGGCGCCTTTCCAGCTTCTTTGAGCTCCGCCGCCCATGCCGCTTGAGTTGCTCGTTATGGTATTGCCGTTTCCGCTTATCGGAGCAGAAGCTGCGCCGTCTTTAGCAGCGGAGTTAAAATTTGATTGCGAGTCGTTGTTTGCGGTATCGTCGTTTTTCGACGCATTATTTCGGATCGCGGGCCTGATATTTTTTTTCGTGATTTTTTTCGGCTTTTCCTTTGGTAAAATTTCAGGTTTTTGCACCGCTTCGATCGGCGAGTCGATATTCTGTATCGGCGAAATTTCGGGCTCGTCCGTCTGTATGTGCGGCTCGGGCTCGGCGCTACTTGCTTTGACAGAGTTTATCGCCGCTTCTTTGAAATCCCCGATAGGCAGATCCGAAACTATCATAATAGATTCAAATTTATCGCCTTTTATCGGATAGTCGAATCCACCGAAATTTTGCTCTAGGCTGATGGTATTTCGATTTGTAAACAAATAGCCGAAGGCGAAAATATGACAAGCCAGAATCGTTAAAAAGGATATAAGCCAACATCGACGCGAGATTATTATCATTGCTCGACCTTGCTGCAAAGGGCTATTTTTGAGTAGCCTGCTTTTTTTATGCGCTCGATCGTCCCGATTAAAATTTCATAGGGCACGGATTTATCTACGTGAAGATATACGACGTTTTCGCGATCGCCGCCCGTTTTTTGATCGAGTACGGCTGCTAAATTTTCGCTACCTACGAGCTCCGTGCCGAAATATATTTCGTTGTGCTCGTTGATACTCAGGATGATCGGTTTATTTATGTCTTGCTTTTGATCGCTTACGGCTTTAGGGAGCTCCACTTTTACCGAACTGGTAACGATGGGCGTGACTACCATAAAGATGATTAAAAGCACGAGCATAACGTCTATAAACGGCGTTACGTTTATCTCGCTGAGCTCTTCGTTTTGATTACGCAGCATCGCATTGCCTATCAAATATCAAATAAATTCTTGAGCTCAATGCGTCGATTTTGACGTTAAAATTTAACCCCGCTCTTACAAAATAGTTATAAATTAATACCGCAGGAATTGCCGCAGATAAGCCGAGCGCGGTTGCGAATAACGCTTCTGCGATGCCGGGAGCTACGACGCTGAGGCTGGCATTATTCGAGTTCGCGATATTTATAAAACTATTCATAATGCCCCAAACCGTGCCGAATAATCCGATAAACGGCGCGGACGAGCCGATGCTCGCCAGGATGCCCGTATGGCTTTTTGCCAGGTGGATCAAATTTGCATTTTTCAGCTCCAGTCGCTCTTTTACGCGGTTTTTTAGTGATGCGTTAACCGTCTTGCTTCTTTTAATTTCATCTTTTATTTCGCGTGCGAGTTGCACGGCAAACCCGTTTCGATCGAGCTTTAATACCTCGTCGATACTGTTTATCCGTTCGCATGCAAGGCTATCTTTTTTAAGCCTTGAAAATGCAAATTTAAACTGGATAAATTTCGCCAAAAATATCGTCCACGTCATCACCGAAAAAAGTAGTAAAATTCCCATTGCAGCTTTAACGACGATGTGAGCGTTCTTAAAAAACGATTGAAACGACATATCTACCGCGGGAGTGTGCTCTTTGGGTGTGGGTTGCGCGGGATTTCGTTCGGTTTGCGCGGAGCCCGGCACTGGCGTTTGGACGCTGTCGTTTTGCTCCAAATTTAAAGTCGCCGAATTTTGTATCTGCAAATCCCCGCCCGTCGTTAAATTTTCATCGCAAAGACAGAGCGTAAAAAATAAAAATAGAGCTACCGCAATTTTCATATCATTCCTTTTTGCATTTTGCCGATAAATGAACTCGCCCGTAATTTAGCGAGATGTCGTCGTTCAAATCGCCTGCAAATTCGCCGTGCTTTTTTGTTCACATCGCCGATGCGGTTGCGCGAGAACTCGCACCGAGGCTTTATGCGCCGCAAACCGAGCTTTTGCCGGAAGCGTTTAAGCAAAATCATCTACGCAAGATTTACGTATCCGAGCGCTTGCACCGATATTTCGCTCCGGCGTGCGTGCGGTAAAACTTGGCGGCCGAGACGTATCTTTTCGGCAAAATTTCATTTCTTTATTTAAAATTCCAAATATAATCGGCTTTGGTGCTGTCGATTGCGCCCTGCTCGTAATCATCGCTTCCTAAAATCAGCACTTTTACCCGCTTTTTCGTCTTGAAATCGATTAAATGTAGCGGCACGCCTACGTCTTTAAACGTATGAAGGCCGCCCGCAATAAGCAAGGTGGAGTTATTCGCGCGGTTTAACACATCGGCCATCCTGCGATCTTTATATTGCTGTGCCTGAATAAATGCGGCTAAGGTTTTATCGTCCATTTTGCCGTGCGAAAGCTCTATGCCCTCTTTAATCTTATCTTTTACGCCCTTCGTCGTCGAGACATCGCCCTTTATCGGCTCTGCTCCCGCAAATATCGTATTTATTTCATTTTTGCTCAAATTCGCAGCTTTTAAATTTGCGGTTTTATAGGCCGATTTTACGATATCGCCGTAATGCGAAACGCTCCAGCTTTTATCCCAATTTATAGCGCTTAATAAATTCTCCGGCGGAATTGTATCCGCGTACGCTTTATCGATAAGAGGCTGCTTTTCGCTGCTTATCATTTCAAAAGCGACGTCTAAATTTTTTATCGTAGCGAGCGTTTCGATAAGTAAAATTTCGGCGGCTTTGTGATTTTTATTCTCGTGAAGCTCGCCGATTACGAGCACGTCTACGTTTGATAGTTCGTTAATAAACTCATTAAATTGAAGCGGTGCGCGGTCGCGTAATCGAATAATTTTGCTATCGGTTTTGAGTGTGTTTAAGTCGTTCAAAGCGACCCTCTCGCTGCTCATGCAGCCGCAAAATAGAGCTATCGCAAGAAGATGCGGCAAAATTTTGATCGCTTTTTGCATTTTAAATCCCATTATCAATTTAAATCGCGATGATATAGGATTTATCATTAAATACTGCTTAATAATTTCAGAGTTCAAAATAAAATTTTGAAAATATCTATCGTTGTAATATCATGCTACCGCGCTCGATTATAAGGACCGGTGCAATTTAATCAAATTTTAACAAAAGCCAATGTGTATAATCGCTCATTTTTCAGAGGCACTTGATGAGGCAACAAAGACTGCGTTTGTTAATGCCAAAGAAAAACAAAAGACGCTCTTGGCAAAGTCGACCTGAGGATAAAAGAGTTGATCTTAAGTGGCGACGATATGACGGTTGTTTGCGATGCGGATATTGCACTAGAATTTACGAAAAATTTTATCAAAGAATTTGAAAACGAAACAGACAAGAAAAAGCCTGCAATAGAACAAAAGCTAACTATGTGCGCTGGCATCGCTTACTGCAACGAAAAATTCCCGTTTCACTATGCGGTTAGTCTAGCCGAGGAGCTTTGCTCGGCAGCCAAAAAGCACTCCAAAAATAAATATGTTGAAAATCAAGAAAAAGACATCGCACCAAGCTGCCTAATGTTTCATAACGTCCAAAGCTCAAATTTTAAAAGCTGGGATAAATTTATAAAAGACGAGCTTACGATCGGAGGCGAAAAAAGAGGGATGCATGACCGAAGGCGAAAAAATGCGAGAAATCAAATGCGATTTTGGACCTTATTATTTGGGAGATACGACCAAGTCAAAAAATGAGCCAAAGGTAGAAAATTTTGTAAATTTAGCCAAAATTTATCGCAACGAAAATAGCCCAAAAGGCAAACTGCGAGAGTGGATAAAGGAGCTCGGCATAAACGACAAGCTAGCTAAAAGTATGCTAGATCGGATAAACGAGATGTTAGAAAACAAGGGAGAATTTGATAAGGCGCTGAACGGTCTTTACGGCGGGCTAAAATGCGAAAATTTGATTTTAGAAAAGGATGGGGAACAAAAAACCCCGATCTACGATATATTGCAATTTCTGTCCGTTACTTCGGGCGCGGAGGATAAAAATGACGATAAATTATGAGCTTAAATTTTTTGACTATTGGCATGTTAGTAGCGGCCTTAGCGGCGGAGCAGCGCTTGATAGCTACGTGATAAAAGACTCCGCAGGCCTTCCATATGTGCCAGGCAAAACTATAAAAGGACTTGTCCGTGAGGCGGCGGAGCTGTTTTGGGATCAAGGCGATATAGATAAATGCTTCGGCTCCAGGGGTGGCAAAGGAGAGCAAAAAAATAACGACGATACGACGCAGGCGCAGTGCTATTTTAGCAGCGCAACGATAGATGAAAAAATCGCTGCCGAAATTACGTCAAATAAATTAGAACGCAATCTTTTTGAAATCATTTCAGCTACCAAAATCGATGAAAACGGTATCGTGGCAGATAAATCCCTAAGAGATATAGAGGTTGTTTTACCTATAACTTTGATCGGCAAGATAGAAAATATAGATGATAAATTTGCCTAAAATTTAGTCCGCGCTCTTAAATCTGTAAAGCGGATGGGGCTAAACCTTAATAGAGGCCTCGGCAGATGCGAATTTGAGATTAAGGAGTTATAATGAGAGAGCTTAAATTTGAGATAACTTTCAAAAGTCCTATTATCTTGCAGGCGAGCTCCAATACGCAGGGCAAAATGAGTCCGCTTGATTTTATCCCCGGAAATGCATTTTTAGGTATGGCGGCTAGCAGATACGGCGGCTTTAACGATCCCTTTAAAATTTTTCATAGCGGCGATGTGAAATTTTGTGACGCCTCGCCGATCAAAGATGGCAAAGAATTCTTTAAAATTCCGCTTTCCTATTTTCATGAGAAACTTGATAGCAGCAAAATTTACAATCACCATTTGCTAATCGACAGCGAATTTCAAAAATTTACTCAGCTAAAACAGATGCGAAGCGGCTATATAAACGACGAAAACGAGCAGCTGAACTTAAAATACGAATACTCCCAAAAAAGTGCCTATGACAAAGATAAAAGACGCTCCAAAGATAGCCAAATGTATGGCTACGAGGCGTTTAGGGCCGGATTGAAATGGCGATTTAGCGTTAAATTTGACGCCAGCGTGAGCGAAGATGATATAGTTTTAGCGAAAGAGACGCTAGTGCGCTCAACTAGGCTCGGTAAATCAAAGAGTGCGGAGTATGGAGCGGTAGAGATTAAATTCATCGGCGAAAAAACAGAAGAAATTAAAACATTTACGCCGCCCGAAAAATATACTTTTGTTTATGCCAAATCCCGCCTTGCGCTTATTGACGAAAACGGCAATCCAAGCTACGACGTAAAGCATATCTTGCCAAATTTGGGTGTAAATAATGTCGATTATGAAAAGACGCAGATTAGAATTTCGAATTTTACCCCTTATAACGGCGCTAGAGCCACAAAAGATTACGAGCGAGCCTGCATAAATAAAGGTAGCGTTATTGCGCTAAAAGAGCTAAGCAGCGAGCAGATTGCCGAGCTAAAAAAGGGCGTCGGAGCGTATTTGAGCGAAGGTTTTGGCGAAGTGCTGATTAACCCGTGGTTTTTAAATGGTGGCGATGCAAAGTATAATCCGATAGAATTCCAAAAAGAAGCGGAGGCCGAACGCTCGATTAAAGAAATACCGATACAAAGTGATTTGGCTAAATTTTTAAAACAAAAACATACTACGAAAGACCAAGCTCTTGAAATAACCGAAGAGGTAGCTAAATTTATAGGAGATCATAAAAACAAATTCAACAAAATTTCAAACTCACAGTGGGGTGCGATAAGGGCGCTTTGCAAAACCAAAACTGATCAAAATATTTGCCAAGAAGTTGATGATTTTATATCAAAAGGCGTTATGGCCGAAAGATGGAACGATGGAAAAGAGCAGCTTTTGGGGGCTATTGCAAAAAGTAGAGATCCGCTTAAATTTACCTTGTTCTTATCTATGCAAATGCCAAAAATCACAGGAGAAAAGCAATGAAAAGATTTTTAGCGTACGTTATCATAGAAGCCAAAACTCCGCTAAAAGTCGGAGGCGGCAAAAATGATCTATTTTTGGATGCACCGGTGCAAAGAGACTGGAACGGCCTACCGATGATTCTTGGCACCTCGGTTGCCGGGATTTTACGTAGGGCATTTGAAGATTGCAAGGGCGAAGATGATGTTAATGAAATTTTCGATACGAAAGACGAACGAGATCCAAATAAACAAAAAGGCTCAAGACTAATTATCTCAAACGCTCTGTTGCTCGTCGATAAGAATAACAAAGTTTGCGAAGAGTTGCTTTTGCAAAAGAGCGAGTTTTTGCGCTATTTTGATATCTTGCCGATTAGGGATCACGTCGCTATAGGCGCAAATGGTACGGCAAAAGACGCGGGTAAATTTGATAAAGAAGTCGTATTTAAAGGAACTAGGTTTAAATTTTCGCTTGAACTTGACGGAAGTAAAGAGGACTTTAAAAAAAATTAAATTTGCTTAGCGATCCTGCGCTAAGGCTTGGCGGCGGAAGCTCGAAAGGCTTCGGCTCGCTTGGAATTTTAGAGATAAAATGGGGCGAGTTTGAGCCGGACAGATACTCTAGCAGTTTAAATTTTAGCTCCGATGAGTTTGTAAAATTTATGCCCGATAGCGCAGCGGACGGTAATTCGGCAAGACAAAAATTTATCAGATACGAACTTAAAATTTCGCCCGATGATTTCTTTATGTTCGGAAGCGGATTTGGCGATAAGGATGCGGATCAAACGTCGGTGCTTGAGAGTGTGATCGACTATGAAAACAAATGCCTTGGCAAACGTAAAATTCTAATCCCGGCAAGTTCGGTAAAAGGCGCATTATCACACCGAACGGCGTTTTATTTTAATAAAATTAATAAACAATTCGGCGAAAAAGCTAAGGTCGGCAGCGAAAACGAAGCCGTAAGGAAAATTTTTGGCTACGAAAAGAATAAAAACGAAAAAGGCTCCAAAGGCAAAATTTTAATCAGCGATTGCTTTTTGGATTACGACGAAGCAAAAGATACAAAGGTTTTCGAACACGTTAGCATTGACCGCTTCACGGGCGGAGCGATCGATAGCGCTTTGTTTCAAGAAAAAGCGGTCGCAAAAAGAGACAAATTTATAATAGAAATTTTGCTTAAAAACGATGCGCGCGACGATACAGAAAAGAGGGCTTTTAAGAATGTCTTAGAGGCTTTTGAAACGGCTTTAGATGACCTAGTCAAGGGGCGTTTGCCGCTTGGCGGAGTAACCACAAAAGGGTATGGATTTTTCAAAGGCGAAGTCATAAAAACAGCAATAGATAGGAGCTAGCAGATGAGAAAAAATAGAGACGAAATTTTAAAATACGTGAATGAAAATTTAAAAGGCTACGAGGGCTACATCCAGCTAATGGGTGAAAAAATCGACGAGAAGCACCTATTTTTAGCGGGCGAGCGAACTCCTGGTCTAGGCGAAGACGAGCTAATTTACGAGGCGCATTTTTTTAATGCAAATTTGAAGAAAAGTATTTCTATCCGTCAGATAAACGACGCTTGGTTTGTCGATGAAACAGAGTTGGGGGGCGCAAATTTAGATCCGAAGAAAAACCCCGACATAAAAGAATTTCACTCTAAATTTAAACCTGAGTTTTCTGCCAAATTCAAAGAAGTCAAAATAAAAATGGCTCAAATTTGGCAAGATGAAAAAGACGAGTTTTGTGAAGCGCCTCAAGACAATGGAACTCTTGAGGGTTTGCCAGTATTGAAACTTCAAAAGATAGTATTTGCAGGCTTTGTAAAAGATGAAAAGGATAAAAAATGATAACCGCTCCATATAATTTCGTGCCACTAAACGATAAAATTTTCTACCCGCCTTGGGCTAGTGAGAACATTCTTAAAAATATCCATGACGTGCCGTTTGAAGACGGCGAAAGCGGCGTAATCGAGCTTGAGGTAACCGCCAAAAGCCCTATCTTTATAAAGGATAGCAAAAATCCGAGCGAGTTTTGCCATTCCATAAACGAAAACGGAGGCAAAGAGTATTATATCCCCGCAACCAGCATCAAGGGCATGATAAGAAACGTGCTTGAGATAATGAGCTTTTCAGCTATGAACTTTATAGATGATAAAAAGTATTCTATGCGGGATTTTACGGACGAATACAAAAATAAAGTCCTAAAAGATATTAAATGCGGTTGGCTTTATAAAGAAAATGGTGCGATAAAGATAAGAGAATGCGACGGAATTTACCGCATAAAGTATCAAGAGATAGAATATAAATTTAAGAAACAAGGTTATAGAAATCGCTTTTTGTGGGGCAAATTTGATGATAAAAATGATCCGCTTAAAAACGCTTGCGCCAAATATGATTTAGTCAAATTTGAAAATGTAGATAAAATTTATAATTTTTCAAAAGAGGGGTCTAAAAACGGTAGAAATATAGTGAAATTTGACGACAGAGGCTCGTTATTAGGTAAAGTTGTGTTAACAGGGCATCCGTCGGCCAGAAAAGACGATAAGGTAAACCCCAGTGGAAAAAATTATGATTTTGTCTTTATACAAAAACAAGATGCGAAAATTTTTAATGTAAGTGAATGTGTGTTTGAAGTGTTTAAATTTGCTTATTTTGACGGCAGGAAAAAGCAGCCCGTGCAGTCTGCCGACTGGACTTTCTGGAAAGAAAAACTAAAAAGTGGCAAAGAAATCCCCGTATTTTTTCATGCTAACGGTAATGAGGTTATTCATTTTGGACTTTCATATCTTTATAAATTACCTTTTGATAAATCCGTAAAAGAGGTCTTGGCTCATACACAAATAAAAGAGAGTAAGCCCGATTTATCAGAAATTATATTTGGATATAGTAGAAAAATTAAAAATAAACAAGAGTCCTTAAAAGGAAGGGTTTTTGTATCTCACGCCAAAGCTATCCAAAATGTAAATTTAGACGATGAGGTAAAAGTCGTCTTGGGTTCCCCAAAAGCATCTTACTACCCGATTTACATAAAGCAAAATGGCGAAAAATATGCTACTTATAATGATAGAAATGCCACACTATCTGGTTTTAAGCGATACCCGACGCATAAAGGTCAAAGCGTCGCTACAAGTGATACTAGTGATAAAACAGCAAATATAGAAACAGCTATCACGCCACTTCAGTCGGGAGCAAAATTTAGATGCAAAATATTAGTCCATAATCTCTTGCCTATTGAGATTGGAGCACTGCTATCAGCTATTACATTTCATAAAAACGATCTTTGCTATCATTCTATCGGTATGGCGAAGCCTTTAGGATACGGCAAAATTAAACTCAGCGTCTTAGACCTCAATGGATTCAGTAAAGAAGTTAAGGAGTATTTAAAGGATTTTGAGTCGGCTATGAACGGTGAAATTTTCGACGGCAAGATAAAATGGCACGAAAGCGAGCAGATAAAAAATTTATTTTCAATGGCTAGCGAGCAAGATAACGAAGGTAATTCTGAATTGGTATATATGAATCTTGAAGATTTTGCAAAAAGTAAAAATAATGATCGTCGCTATTATTTGGATAGGTATATTAAACTTACAAATGTAAATACGGTACAAGCAGTTCCATTATCCGATCAACAAAGCATATCGTTATATCAAAAATTTGCAAACGATCTAATAGAAAAAGAGAAGGCTTTAAAAGAGGAAATAGAACTTCGAAGAAAAGAAAAAGAGCTGCAAGAAGCTACAAGCAATATGAGCGAACTGGATAAAAGAATTTATAAGCTCAAAAACGATCCCATTTATAAAAATATGCCCGAAGCGACAGTCTTATTTAAAGCGATAAGTCAAACCGATAAATTTGACGATATGAAATTGGAAGCGCTTTGTGGGTTAAGAGATATGTTTAAAAAGATTGGAAGATGGAAAGAGAAGACCAAGCAAAAAAGGCCGGAAAAAGACAGAGACTATCAAGATACGTTAAAGATAATGGAGATGCTAAAGGAATTTAAAAAATGACGCATTATGAAAAAAGAAATTTTCAAAAAATAGTCGTTTCGCTTTTGGGAAGTTCTCTTTTAGGGTATAGGGCGTTTTTTATCATCGCGGGAGTATTGCTGTTTTTCGCTTGGTTGCCGGACGGAATGTCGTCGCTACTAGATAAAATTTTCGGCGGCGAAATTTTAAAATGGAGCGCCAAAGACGGCACTATGCTGGTTCAAATTTTAGGCTCTATAGTGATTTTTGGGGTAATCAAACGAATAATTCCTAAAGACATCCCTAATGTCGATATATGTATAAATGATAGACCCAAAAGGGCTAAAGTTCTAGTGCTATTTTTAAGCGAAAATAATGGCGGAATAGAAGAAATTTTGAAATTTAAAACTATCGATGAGTATGGAAGAAATAATTATAGAATGCCGCTAAAAGCGATAGATTATCACAAACAAAGGCTTAAAAAGATTATAGTCGCTTGTTCTGAAAAATCTCACGGCGATAGAGATAAATTTTTAAAATGCGTGCAAAATCTCTTTGGTAAGGAGCTTGCGGATATGGCGAATGTACGATATATAAAGAATTTCGAAGACGCAAAAAGCGTCTATAAATTTTTAGAAAGCATATATAGCCAGCTTAAGCAAGAGGGTTTTATAGAGGACGACATCGTATTTGATGTCACGGGAGGGCAAAAGGCGATAAGTATAGCCGGAGCGATGTTTGCGATACCCAACGATAGGCATTTGCAGTACGTCTCCACTAGCGATTATACTGTCAAGCACTATGATTTAACTTATATGCAAAATGAGGAGTAAAATATGAAAGTTGTAACGATTTTAGGGAAAGGTTATGTTAAGGAGGCCGAAGAAAGACCGATCTATGAATACGATGAGAAGCTTAAAAATTCGTATTCTTTAAAAAAGCAAAGATATACGAATATGCTTCCGCTTTTGATAGATAATTTTGGCGTTCAAAATATCGTACCTATTTTTACTGAAGATGCGAGAGATGATCAAATAAAAGTTTTAGAAAAGGAATTTAAAACAAGCCATATCGAGATATTTAACAATAAGAATTTCATTAGAGGCGATACGGATTTTTATGAAATTCTACGTATTATAAATGAAGCAACCAACGAAGATAATGAATATATAATCGATCTAACTCACGGCTTTAGGCATATTCCTATTTTAGCTACCATCTCACTTATATCTCAAAGCTTAAGCGATATGAATAAAATCAAACATATATTTTTTGCAAAAGAGATAATAAATCAAAAAAAGTATGAGATTATCGATTTAAAAGAATACTTAGAGCTTGCAAATATGTCGTATATGCTCGAAACATTCGATAAAAACTATACCGTTTCATTCGTAGCCGCGTTTGAAAACGAGGATTTTGAAAATTTAAGAGGCGAACTAACGAAATTTTCAAACGATATTCTTGCTAACTCGCTAAAAGCGTTAGAAAGCCGCTTTGATACAGTTTTACGATATATAGAAAATATCAAAAAGAACGAGCAAATTTTTACCTTTAAGTCCAGCCTCGATCAAATCAAAGATCATATAGAAAATTTAAAGCAAATCAGCAAAAAGAGGGATTACCAAAAATTATATGAAATGTCGGAAGTTCTTAATATGAAGGGCTACTTATTAAACGCTATAACCTTGCTATTTGAGGCTATCGGGTACTATTGTGCAAGCGGAATAGAAAAAATTAGCCCAAAAATAGAAGCTTATGTAGCAAAATTTAAAAGTAGCGATATTTTTAATTCCTATGATTTAACGAATCAATCAAGAAATTTGGTAAAAATCGGTGAAAAGATGGACTCCTATCTGTTTGGAATGAAGAAGGCGCGAACGTATTTTGGATCTGACGAGAAAAAGCTTAGCAAAAAAGAAGCTAGCGAATATTTGCAAGATATAAAAGCTTTAGTCTGCAATAAACTAGAAAAAATTCCTAATATCGAAGAATTTAGAAATTTTATTTTTGACGCCGAGAATTTAAGAAATAATCTCGCTCATAGTAATAGCAGCGATGAAATCAAAAATCCGAAATTAAATTTCAAACGGCTTTTAGAAGACTATAAAAAATTCTGCATAAAGGACGATATTTTAGGGGTAAGCGCGTGAAAACCCTATTCACCCTAATAAACCACACCTTGACGTCGGAGCAAGAAGAAGACGCGAGGAAGAATTTAAATGTTGATAAATTCATAAACATAACCGATGCGATGTGGAGCGATATCGACCCGTCTGAAAAAAGCATAATAAAATTCGTTGAAGTGTATAAAGATAAACTTAAAAAGCAAGCAAAAGCGGGCGACGTATTGCTGGTGCAGGGTGATTTCGGAGCGACTTATAATATGATAAGATTTGCTAAAAGTATGGGTCTGATCGTCGTATATGCGACTACTAACCGCATCGTAAGCGAGCAGGTAGAAAACGGCAAAGCCGTAATTAAACGAGAATTTAAACACGCAAGATTTAGAGAATACGAGGAGTTATAATGTCATCAGATGCAGACAATAAAACGATAGTTATCTTTGAAATTTTAAAAAAGTTAGTTGCAAAGCAAGAAATTTATCTTACCGATACAGAGCTTTTAGATGAGTTAAGGATTAAGGAAAGAACGCTTAGAAGGTATATGGGCGAAATCGACAAGCTATTTCCAGACGCTTTTAGGATAGAAAGCAAGCTCATGGGGCATGGCAAGAGACCGGTAAAAGTATTAAGAGTATATGACAAAAACAAAGATATAATCGGCGTTTTAAAATGTCTTTTAGAATATGGCAATGATCTAGGCTGGTTAATTAGTTTATTAAACGAAAATGATCCTAGGTTGTTTAACGATTTAGATAAACATGAAAAAGAGAAGGTATCTGAACAATTAAAAGAGGATTC
>NZ_CALKTS010000304.1 GCF_937997595.1 uncultured Campylobacter sp.
GAAATTTGAACTGATCGAGCCTTTGCGCGAAATTTTTAAAGACGAGGTGCGCCAGCTGGGGCTCGAACTAGGTCTTTCGCGCGAAGTCGTTTTCCGCCATCCATTCCCAGGTCCTGGTCTTGCGATCCGCATAATGGGCGAGGTAAATACGCCGAGCCTCGAGCTACTACGCAAAGCCGACGTGATCCTACGCGACGAGCTAAAATCAAGCGGCTGGTACAACAAAACATGGCAGGCGTTTTGCGTGCTGCTAAACGTGCACTCCGTCGGCGTTATGGGCGATAACCGCACCTACGAAAACGCCGTGTGCATACGCGTAGTGGACGCTAGCGACGGTATGACGGCCAGCTTCTCGCGCCTGCCTTACGACCTGCTAGAAAACGTCTCTCGCCGCATCATAAACGAAGTGGACGGCATCAACCGCGTAGTTTACGACATCTCTAGCAAACCGCCCGCAACGATAGAGTGGGAGTGAGAATATTTTAATTATTTTTATAGGGGTTGACGAACTTTGGAAAATATAAAAATTGCTGAAAAATTTAATGAAAATAATAGTATAACAATATTTAATGGGGATTGTATTAAATTACTTAAGAATATACCAGATGAATTTTGCGATTTAATTATAACTTCCCCCCCATATTGTATGAATAAAGCGTATGAGAATTTGCACGACGATATTGAAACTTTTAAAAAACAACAGTCATCTATATTTGGTGACATTTATCGTGTATTAAAAAAAGGAGGAAGTCTATGTTGGCAAACCGGTTATCATATTAGCAAATCAGAGGTTATTCCTTTGGATTATTATGTTTATCAGATATTTAGTGAAAATAACCGTAGTTTAGAATATCCGCTCCTACTAAGAAATAGATTAATTTGGACTTTTGGACATGGGCTAAATAGTTCAAAACGTTTTAGTGGAAGACATGAAACAATACTATGGTTTACAAAAGGCAAAGAATATAATTTTAATTTAGACAATATACGTATACCACAAAAATACCCAGGCAAACGTTCATATAAAGGAGAGAATAAAGGGGAATTTAGTGGTAACCCTTTGGGTAAGAACCCATCGGATGTGTGGGATATACCAAATGTTAAGGCCAACCATATAGAAAAAACAAAGCATCCATGCCAATTCCCAATTGCTATTCCACAAAGGTTAATTAAAGCATTGACACCCATCAATGGAATAGTTTTGGATCCGTTTATGGGTTCTGGAACATCAGGTGTAGCATCCATACTAGAGCAGAGGTGCTTTGTGGGGGCAGAGATACAAAAAGAATACTTTAATATTGCCAAAACGCGTATTCAGGAAGCTATTGATGGGGTTATAAAAGTCAGAAAGGATGTACCGGTTATGGAGCCCGACTTAAATAGTTCGGTTGCGATGTTGCCAGAAGAATTCCGTAAAATTAGAGAAGGACAAGCATAAATGTCTAAAAGTATTAGAAAATCAAAAAAATCTCCGGAAGAAATAAAAAAGGCAAGATTATCTAGAAATTTTAGAAATAGTATAAAGAATACTTTTATTATGGCGGGTTTTAAATATTTAAACACTCAAAATAAACACTTTAAAATAGGGCATAGAACCGTAGAATTAGATTTTATATTTATTTATGAGAATATAATTTTGATTTGTGAGGATACTGTAACAAAAACAGACAATATTAAAGATCATGTTAGAAAAAAACATGAAGGATTTGTAGAAATAAATAAAAATTTAACAAACTTTTACCAATGGTTATATGATAATTTTCAAGATTCATTTATTAAACAATATTCATTAGATAGATATAAAATCAAGTTTTTATATTTTTCCCAAGAAAAACTTGATTTTAGCGATGATGATTATAAATTATACCCATTGATAAAATTCGTTGACCATAATGCTTTAATGTATTTATCTAAAATGTCAAAATGTATAAAAAAGTCGGCTAGGTATGAAATTTTTAGGTTCTTGGGGCTAAATGATGATGATATAGGTATTATTACTGCAGAAAGCAGTCCGAAAGAGATAAAAACTACGATAATTACTCCTAAATCTTTTACTGGCATTAAAGATAATGTAAGAATAGTGTCTTTCATGATATCTGCAGAAACATTAATAAAAAACTCTTATGTCTTAAGAAAAGATAACTGGGAAGATTCTTCTTTGCTTTATCAACGTCTAATTCAGGATAAAAGAATTAACAGTATAAGAAAATTTTTAGTAACAAATAAAGAAGCTTTTTATAATAATATTATTGTAGCTTTGCCTGAAGATATTTCTTTCAAAAAAGATAATATACCTATTAATATTGATGAAATCAATAAGCATGACGTATGCACTATGCTTATCCCAAATTGTATGAATAGTATATGTATTATTGATGGACAACATCGTATTTATGCTCATTATGAAGGTTTAGAAACAGATAGTGATGAGCCTAAAATATCACAGTTAAGAAAAGAGTTACACTTATTAGTTACGGGTCTTATTTTTCCAAAAGGTATGTCGGATACTAAAAAAATAAAGATACAGAGTGAAATATTTTTAGATATTAATTCCAATGCTAAACCGGTATCTCAAGATGTATTATTACATATTCAAATGGTTAAAGATCCTATTTCAGATTTTGGTTTATCTAGGTCAATCATTGATCTCCTAAATAAAAAGAGTATTTTTCTAAATAAATTTGAAATGTCATTATTGGATGAAAACAAAATTAAAATTGCATCAATAATCAAATTTGCGTTGCGTTATTTAATAACTTTAGATCCCAAAGATGGTAGAAAAAATCTATTCTTTCACTGGGATGGCGATAAAGAGGCACTAAAAAAAATGGATGATGCATCCTTGAATAAATATAAGGAATTTTGCGTAGAAAAAATTTCAATATATTTTAAGGCAATAAAGAAGCATTTCAAGAGCGAATGGCATGATCCTCAATCTAAGATATTATCTGTAATATCTATAAATGGGTTTATTATGAGTTATCTTGCACTTATTGATAAATATGGAATTAAAGATTTTGAATTTTATGATAAACTTTTAAGTAAGTTAGATTTCGATTTTTCAAAAGATAATTTTCCATATACATCAAGTCAATATGCAAAATTCTCTAGAGAAATTATAAAAAAATTAGAAATTGAATAGCAATATGAAATAAAGCAAAAAAAATGGAGCAAATTTCTGTTATCCTGGCACATCCTTACGAGAGAAGCCTAAAGCGACTATTGCAAACGTAGCGGCAGAAAAGCTGCAAAATAGCGGCTACGAGGTTAAATTTCACGATCTATATAAGGAGAAATTTAACCCAATCCTTAGCGGCGCTGAGCTCGTGAACGACGAAAGCGACGACGAGCTGTTAAAAGCGCATCAAAAAGATATCGCAAACGCCCACGGTATCGTGATTGTCCATCCGAACTGGTGGGGCGAGCCGCCTGCCATCCTCAAGGGCTGGATTGACCGCGTGCTAAGGCAGAGAGTAGCCTACGATTTTGCGCCGGACGATAATGGCGGCGGGCTTCCGATAGGGCTTTTAAAGGCTAAAGCCGCCGTAGTTTTCAACACCTCCAACACCCCAGAGGCCAGAGAAAACGAGATATTCGGCGATCCGCTGGAAAGAATTTGGAAAAGCTGCATTTTCGATTTTTGTGGCGTGAAAACCTTTGAGCGGCTGATGTTTAGAGTAATCGCGGATAGCGACGAAGCTGAGCGAAAGGTATGGCTAAGGCAGGTAGTTCAGACGCTGGATAGATACTTTCCGAAGCAATCGTAATTGCTCTAAATTTAAAAATGCGCTATCCGCAAAATCCGCGCGGCGCAAAATTTGACCGCTTATTTTAAACAGATGCGCGCCGAATTCGCTCGCTAGACACAAAAATTTATAAAATTTAGGAGGCAATTATGCTTAGATTAATCGCAGCGATGGCGATTTTAGCGGCTCTCATATACTTCGTGATGGGAGGCAGCGGCAAAAAGACTATCAAAGATTACAAAAATTTCAGCCGCGAGGAGCTGGAGACTTTATGCCTCGAAAAGAACGATAAAATCGCCTGCCAGCATATCACCGTGGACTATATCAAAGAAAATAAACCGAAAAAATGATCTAAATTTGCGAGGCTAATTTTGCGGTTTCGCTCAAACAGCGCGCGGTTAAATTTCTTTCTAGCCCGGTCCAAACGCTGCGCGGATAAATTTACCCGCAAAGCATGGCTGAAATGCCGATTTGATAGGTACCGAGCGCCGTGCAAATAGCGTAAATTTAAAAGCAATAATTCAAGTATTAGCATGCGCGCTGAAAAACCGCTAGCACAAATTAAAAGTAATAAATCGTGCTGTGTTCTTTGCGCGCATACAGAAGGAGCGACCGATGAAAATTTTATGGCAAAGTAGGCTTCAAAACAGACTTCGCGATATCGGCGAAAATGTCCTAATAATGGGTGATCACGCATTTTACGCAGGCGATAACGACGAGCAAAAGCAGATGAAGCTTAGAAAATTTTCGCTTGCAAGCGGCGAGCAGCTAGCCGGCGCGCCTTTCCGCGATTTTACCTGCACTGCGACCTTTGACGATGACGGCCGTACGCTCGTAGTTTTGGACTTTGTAGACACGATTTATAAATTTAACGCCGCGGATCTCGCGCTCATCTCAAAGCACAAAAAAGGCGTGCTAAAATACGGCAACTTTATCGCGCTAAGTAGCAAGGATGGCGATAAAAAGGCTATTACGGCGACATACGACACGCTTTTTATTTACGATTTTAAGACGCAGACGGGCACGCGAAAGCGATTAAGGGGCTGCGCGGCGATTTTTAAGCAAGATGAGCTAAATTTCTTGATTTTTACGCGCTCGGGTCAAATTTACGGCTTAAATTTGAGCAGTTGTGAGCTTAAAATCATCGCTAAAACTTGCCCTATGACGCAGGTGCAGCGCGCAAGCGGCGGATATTGCATTCGCGTGGGCGAGGCTGGCGAAAACGGCGAAATAGAGGGTGCTAACGAGCTTGTTTTTACGGACGCAAATTTTAACGTTAAATTCCGCGTGAAGCTCGATTTTGATTTCGATAAATTCGAGCTTGCGGCGGATGGACCGGACGGCTGGCGCGGATACTTTATAAACGAGCCGAATGAGCTGAGGGTTCTTAATCTCATGCGTAGCGAAGCGGGCGGCTTTGAGCACGGCAAAACGGGCGACCTCGAGAGCGGCGAGCACGACGACTCGGGCAAATTTGCGCACGATAAAGCTGAGGAATTTAGATGTGACGAAGCGGACGAATTTAATCGCGGCGGCTCGGGCGAATTTACGCAGGGCGAGACGAGTAAATCCGGATGCGAAGCGATGGATAAATTTAAACAAAATGAGACCGTCCGATATCTCGCGACCAAGCCTATTTTGACGCATAAATTTAAACAAAAGGGCGCGAGAATTTTAGGCGTCGTTACGGCTGCTTCCTGCCGGGCTGCGAGCACAAAATACGAAGCGGAGCAAAAGGTCGCATTTGCCGAGCAAAATTTAATGCCCGAAGGCGGCCGTGGTATCGAAAACCGTGAATATTCACTCCTCGCTCCCGGTAAAAATGAAAAACGCAGGCATCGCACGCCCGAGCGCGCCCTCGATCTCGTACTAGTCGATAACGCTTACGACGAGGATGCGGAGCAAATTTTAACCTACTATGAGATCTAAACCATGGTCCAAGCACACCCATATTCCTGATTTAAAATTTGCAGCTATGATTTCACGCCTTTAATTAAGGCAGGTTTGCTAAAAATTTTGCAAAAATTTTATATAGAATTCTACCAAGACGCGGCAAATACCCGTTTAAAAATTCTACGACATGCAGGCGAGACCATTGCAAAAAATCGCGGGTCGGCGATGAATAGGGGCGTGACGGCAAGAATAAATCTCAACGCCATAAGTGCGAGCAAATTTAAAGCGCAATCTCAAAGAGGTACGCGCGAAATTTAATCTCTAGCAGCAGGCTAAATTTCATGACTCGCGCGCCCACACCCTAGTCTAAATTTAAAATTTCAAACCCCAGCGAAATTTCACGACACCACGGCAAAACGTCGCAGGCCGGCGATTTGTACGGCGCGACCGCGCCCTTTCGCCGCTATCAGCACTTGACGTTTTTTGCCTTGCTATCTTGCATCGCGCGGAAAAATTCCGCTCTGCTTAGCGGGATTTCGTCCGGATGAGCGCTTCTGAAGTGGCTCAGATAGCCCTCGTAATCGCCGAGCCCGATGAGCGGCGCAAGTGCGGTATCCGCGCGCGCCAAAAACCTCGCCACGGCCTTCGGGGCTGCGAGCGGATTAAATTTAAACTTTTTCATAAACGCCCCTGTCCACGTACTCGCTTTCTGCCAGCTTGAAATATCCCTCGCTCGCGCCGCCTTTTGAAATTTTAAGGCACATTCGTATCGTTTGGACGATGACGATGATCGTAACAACGACGAAAAGCCCACATAGCACAGCGTCAATGACGTTGTTTCTGATGATAGCCTGCGCCTTTTCGATCGCCGCGGGATCGCTCAGGCTAGCGAGTTTGGCGGCGGTATTTTGCGCGATAGCTACGTGGCTTACCGCGTCGTGCACGCGCTCGCCGTTAGCTGGCATAAGCTTTAAGATCGCCGCATAAAGCGTGGTTATAAGCACCCAGATCGCAGGAGCGATCGTAACGAAGGCGTATTTTTGCTTGCCCATTTTAAAAAGCACCACCGTCGCGAGCAGCAGCGCGATGCCCGCGAGCATCTGATTGGACGCGCCGAAAAGCGGCCACAGCGTGTAAATTCCGCCCATAGGATCGGTAACGCCGCTGTAGAGCAGATAGCCCCAGCCCGCCACGCAGATCAGCGTCGCGATGATGCCGTAGAGGGAATTTTTGGTATCGGAGAATGGCTTATAGACGTTGCCTAAAATTTCTTGCACCATAAAGCGCCCCGTGCGCGTGCCCGCATCGACCGCGGTCAGAATAAACAGCGCCTCAAATAAAATCGCAAAGTGGTACCAAAACGCCATCAGCTCCTTGCCGCCGATGATCTGATGCAGTAGCATCGTTAGCCCCATCGCAAAGGTAGGAGCGCCGCCCGTGCGGCTCATCATCGTGGTCTCGCCGACGTTTGAAGCCAAGGCGCCGATCTGCTCGGGCGTAATGCTAAATCCGATAGAGCTTATATACGCCGCGGCGCTTACCGCGTCTTTGCCCAGCACCGCAGCGGGCGAGTTGATAGCGAAGTATTCGCCCGGGCTTAGGATGCACGCAGCCACAAGCGCCATTATGCCCACGAGGCTCTCCATAAGCATCGAGCCGTAGCCGATGAAAAGAGTGTGGGTTTCGCGCTCGACCATCTTAGGCGTCGTGCCGCTGGAGATCAGCGCGTGAAAGCCCGAGATCGCGCCGCATGCGATCGTGATAAACAAAAACGGAAATATCGGACCTGCGAAAACGGGACCCGTGCCGTCGATAAATTTCGTCGTAGCGGGCATTTTAAGCTCGGGCGCGACAAAGATTATCGCGACCGCCATGCCGATGATGACGCCGAGCTTAAGGAAGGTACTTAGATAATCGCGCGGCGCCAGCAGCAGCCACACGGGCAAGATCGCCGCGATAAAGCCGTAGCCGATCGTAAGAAGCGCGAGCGTCTCGCCCTTTAGCGAAAAAACGTCGTGCCAGTACGGATCGATCAAGACGTAATGCCCACCCCAAAGCGCAAGCATCAGCAAAACAAAGCCGATGATCGATGCCTCGCTGACCTTGCCCGGGCGCAAAAACCTCATGTAAATTCCCATAAATATGGCGATCGGTATCGTCATCGCGATCGTAAAAAGCCCCCACGGCGAGTTTGCGAGCGCCTTTACGACAACCATCGCCAAGATCGCCACGATGATCAGCATGATGAAAAAAATTCCGATCATCGCGATGCCGCCCGTGAGCTTGCCCATCTCGTCTTTTATCATCTCGCCGAGGCTCTTGCCGCCGCGGCGCGTGGATAGCACGAGCACGATGAAATCATGCACCGCACCCGCGAGCACGACGCCTACCAAAAGCCAAATGGTGCCGGGCAGATAGCCCATCTGTGCGGCCACTACGGGACCTACGAGCGGTCCGGCGCCTGCAATAGCGGCAAAATGGTGGCCGAAAAGGACGTATTTGTTCGTAGGAACGTAATCGCGTCCGTCGTTTCGGATCACCGCAGGAGTCGCGCGGCGATCGTCTAACTCAAAGACGCGATACGCGATAAAGCGCCCGTAGAAGGTGTATCCGATCAGATAGATGCACGCGCTGGCCACTACGAGCCAAACGGCGCTGATGCTCTCGCCTTTATTTAGCGCAAGTACGCCGAAACACCACGCCCCTATGACGGCGACCGCCGCCCAAAGGATCTTTTGCCAAAATTTCATGCTCACTCCTTAAAGCTTAGCGAGCGGCTTCGGCGCAGTTTGCCGTTTAACAAAACGGCTTGCGCCTTTAAAGCGGGACTCGTTAAATAAAATTTAGTGCGTATTTTATCGGCGTTTTTATAATTTAAAGCTGAATCGCGAAATTAAAAAGAGCTCTTTCGGCGTTTAAATTTACCGCCTAAATTTTGAATTTCAAATTTAAAGAGCCGGCTTGGCGGCGCGCGAGATTTTAACATTTAATCGACCTAAATTTAACTCCGCAGCTCTTAGCCGTTACGGAATTTATCGCGGTTTAAGAAATCAAGCGATAAAATCCCATGATAACGATTTTAATTTCTTAATAAAAATCGCGAATACTTTTAGGAGGAAATTTATGCCGGATCAGGTGTGCGGCTACGCACTTTTTCGCGCTGATATCAAAAGCTATGTAAGCTTCAAAAATAATTGCGCCAGCCGCGAGAATTTCATAAATTCCGCGCGTATAAATTCCTGGCACCGCTTAAATTTTAAAAATATCCGCCGCGACGAAATCTGCGCGTATAGTTCGCCTGGTGGGCTATGAGCTTTAAATTTTATCTCTTTCTAATCGTAGCTTTTATATTGCTTGCTTTAGTAGCCGTAAGTAGCGGTGGGGCGAGCATTTCGCTGGGCGATGTCGCGAAATTTTTCACCTTCGGCGAGATAGACGAGACCAAGCAGCTCATCTTGCTACAAATGCGCCTGCCGCGCCTCGTGCTTGGAATTTTAATAGGCGCGCTGCTGGCAACTTCGGGAGTGGTGGTGCAAAGCGTATTTTTAAACCCGCTTGCGGATCCCTACATCATCGGTATCGCCTCGGCAGCGACTTTCGGCGCGGTCATAGCCTACCTACTGGGGCTTAGCGACGTTTTTTACGGAATTTTCGCATTTTTGGCCGCCAGCGGGCTTTCACTCGTAATCTTTAAGCTCGCAGCCCATACCCGCTCGATCTCTACTCTGCTGATCGTAGGCATCGCCGTATCGTCCTTTTTGGGCGCATTTACATCCTTCGCGGTCTATCTAATCGGAGAGGATAGTTTTAGGATTACGGCGTGGATGATGGGCTATCTAGGCGGTGCAAACTGGCAAAAGATCGCGCTTTTGCTGCCGCCGCTGCTGTTTTGCATGGCGTATTTTTACGGAAAGCGCCACGAGCTAAATATCATCTTAAACGGCGACGAGGAGGCGAAGTCGCTCGGACTCAACGTCGAGAGGTCCAAAAAGAGCCTACTCATCGTCTCCTCGCTCATCATCGGCTTTTCGGTCGCGTTTACGGGTATGATAGGCTTCGTGGGGCTCATCATTCCGCACACGCTTCGCATGGCGCTTCATACGGCGAGCAACGCCGTGCTGATCCCCGCTAGCGCGCTTACCGGCGGAGTTTTTTTGGTTTTTTGCGACGTAATCGCTAAAAACGCCCTCTCGCCGGTAGAAATTCCAATCGGCGTGGTGACCTCCTTTTTCGGCGCGCCCTTTTTTCTATACCTCGCGTTTAGGAAGCATGCATGAAAATTTCGGCGCTAAACTTCAGCTACGGCAAGCGGGCGATTCTGCGAGGCATAGAGTTAAATTTAAAACGGGGGAAATTTTACGGGATTTTGGGTCCTAACGGCTGCGGCAAAAGCACCTTGCTAAAAAACATATTGCAAATTTTAAAGCCCGCAAGCGGCATCATCGAAATAAACGGCAAAAAAGCAAGCGAATATAGCCTCAAAGAGCTTGCCGCGCTTATCGGCTTCGTGCCGCAAAAAACAGCCCTCGCAGCCGCACTAAACGTGAATGAAATTTTACTTGCGGGCAGATTTTGCCGCCTAAAAAGCGCATTTAGCGGCTACGATGCGAGCGACCGCGACAAAGTAGAGCGAATCGCCGAGCTTTTGGACGTGAAGAAATTTTTAAATCGCAGCGCGTTTGAGCTAAGCGGCGGCGAGTTTGGGCGCGTACTGCTTGCTAGAGCGCTCGTAAGCGAGCCTGAAATTTTACTGCTCGATGAGCCCACGGGCGCGCTTGATATAAACTACGCGATCGAGGCGATGAGGATCTGCGAAAATTTAACCAAAACGCTAAATTTAACGAGCGTCATCGTGCTGCACGATCTAAATTTAGCCTCGCTTTTTTGCGATGAAATTTTGATGCTAAAAGACGGCACAGTAAGGTATCGCGGTAACGCGAGCGAGCTTTTTACGCCGCAGATCATAAAAGAAATTTACGGCTTTGACGCCCTGATAGTCGAAAATTTGGGAACCAAATTTATCTTACCGCAAAAGGAGAAAATGTGAAAAAAATTCTTATAGCTTTGCTTTCGGCGAGTTTTGCGCTCGCCAAAGGCCTGGTAGTGCTCGACCCCGCTGCGGTCGAGATCATCTACGCTTTAGGCGCGCAGGATCAGATCGCTGCGATCTCAACTACCTCGATGAGCAAGATCCGCCCGGAGGCAGAAACCGCGAAACTGCCTAGCGTAGGCACCTACGTCAAGCCGAATATGGAAAAGATCGTCGAGCTTAAGCCCGATCTGGTTATTACTAGCTTTCACTCCGCAGGCGTTAGCGAGAATCTGCAAAAGCTGGGACTTAAGAGTCTTGCAATGGATGCAAACTCCACCGCAGATATCTGCCAAAACGTAAAGAAGGTCGCGGCGATCGTAAAAAAGGAGAGCGAGGCGGATAAAATTTGCGCGCGGATGGATGGAATTTTTGCAGACAAACCCGCTCTTCGCGGTAAAAAAGTAGCGCTATTTTTCGGTTCAAACGCCACTATGGCCTTTAACGACAAAACCCTAGTAGGCGATATCTTCGCTCGCCTAGGCGCCAAAAATATCGCAGACGGCCTAAAAGGCAGTACGCCTTCGGTATCTGCCGAATACATCCTCGAGCAAAACCCCGATATAATCGTTATCGTAGGCGGCGAGACGGAGGATTTTTTAAAGGCAAATCCGATCCTTAGAAATACCAAAGCGGTAAAATCGGGCAAAATTTTAAAAGCTCCGACGCTCATCTTGCGGGGCAGCCCGCAGATCGGCGAGACGGTGGATGAAATTTACGCGGAGGCAACGAAATAGATGTTTAAAGAACGCATTAAATCCCACCATCGCTCCAAGCTTTTCGAGAGCGTCTCCGCAAGCGAAAACGAGCTGTTCGACGCGCTGGAGCAGCCCGCAAAAGACAGCGATTGCGTGATCTATCTGCACGTGCCCTTTTGCGACAACATCTGCTCGTTTTGTTCGATGATGCGCTCCAAACTCGGCGACGAGCTGGACGAATACGCTAAATTTTTGATCCGCCAGATCAAAGACTACGGCGAGATGCCCTATTTCGATACTAAAAAGATCAAAAGCATCTACTTCGGCGGCGGCACGCCGAGCGTATTTAGCGAAGCTCACTTCGAAAAGGTCCTCGGCGCGCTGCATAAAAATTTCAAGATCGCGGACGACTGCGAGATCAGCATAGAAACCACGCTGCATAATCTAGATACGCAAAAAGCGCTCACTCTGCAAAGCTTCGGCGTAAATCGCTTTAGCATCGGCGTGCAGACCTTCAGCAGACAGGGACGCGCGCTTCTAAACCGCGTGCATAAGCCCGCTCGCGCAATCGAGCGACTGAAGGATCTTAGAGAAAAATTTGACGGCATGCTCTGCTGCGACATCATCTACAACTTCCCGAACGAAAGCGTAGAGGAGGCGGTCGCGGACGCACATTACGTAAATGAGCTCGGACTTGATAGCGCCAGCTTTTACTCGCTGATGTTTTTCGATGGCTCGGAGCTATCCAAAAAGATCGACACCTCCTACTACGATCTGCCGACTGATAAAAAGCTACACCACGCTTTCGCAGAGGCGCTGTTGCAAAGCGGGAATTTCGAGGTTTTGGAGCTTACCAAACTTGCTCGAAAAGGTCGCGATAACTACGGCTACATCAAGCTAAGCCACAAGGGCACGGATATCCTGCCTATCGGCAACGGCGCGGGCGGACACGTAGCGGGCTTCGGAATTTACGGCGTGTCGGGACACAAGATGATCTCGCGAATCGATGAGCGCGAGGCAAAATATAGCGTGCTAAACAATCTGTTTCAATACCCGATCGTAAGCTTAAACGAGCTAAAAGAGGCTCTGAGCGCGAGCATTTACGACGAAGCGGTGCAAAAGCTCAAAGAATTTGAGAGCTGGGGGCTTTTGGAGCTAAAAGATCAAAGATCGATCTTGAGCTTGGACGGAATTTTTTGGGGCAACAACATCAACGAAGAGATAGCAAACATTATTAGAAAGGATTTTGTATGAAAAAAATCGTGCTTTACACCTCACAAACGGGTAACACGAAAAAGGTGGGCGACGCGATCGCCGAGCAACTGGGCTGCGAGAGTCTAAATTTCCGCGACTTTGAGGGTAAGGTCGATGACTACGATTTCATAGCCTTGGGCTTTTACGTCGATAAGGGCGAAGCCGAAGCGAAATTTATGCGCTTTTTACGCAAGATTCACGGCAAGAAGCTTGGCGTTTTTATGACTCTAGGCGCAGAGCCGGACGGCGAGCACTCGCGCAAGTGCCTGGATACCTTTGAAGAGGGGCTTAAAGCAAACGGCAACGAGATCATAAGGGAGTTTGCCTGCCAGGGCGCGATCGATCCGAATCTACTTGAAATGATGCGCAAAATGGCGGCCGGCGGTAACTCGCCCCACCCTATTACCCCCGAGCGACTTGCGCGCTGGGCAGAGGCTGCGAAACACCCGGACGAAAAGGATCTGGCGGACGCAAAAGCAGCATTTGCGGGGATAGAATAAAATTTAAAGCAAGCCGTGCAAACCGCTGCGCGGCGAAACAAAACCAAATAAAATTTCACACTACTTAATGCGCGATTTGAAAAATTTCGCACTTTTAAATTTAGAGTTAAATTTCATTTCGCGCGCAACGGATCGGATAATGCCGCCGACCTTGCGCCGCAATGCGCGCTCTGAACGCGAAAAGCGCTTTTGCGAGCGACCGACCCGCGAATACCACGGTCGTGCCGTCATCCAAGACACTGCCCGCCATTTTGCGACGGCCTGAGCGCAAAAATCCGCTTCTGCGAGCAACCGGCCTGCGAGTGCCGCGGTCGCGATCATCGGCTATCGCCCGTCGCCGCGTGCCGTAGGCGCCGCTGTCAGACGCTGTCCGCCGCCGCGCGATACCCATCCGCCGCTGCTAACCGCCCGCGCGACAACCCGTCGCCGCTAATCGCCGCGCCGCTTTGTCGCGGTATAGAATCCAAACCGAACCGCTAAATTTTAAATTCTACAAAAGTCTCATCGCGCGTAAATTTTAATTCGGCAAATGCGCGAAATTTAGGTAAAATTCCACGCAAACGCTTTGACGGTCAAAATCTAAAGGGGCGAAAATGACGAATTTCGAATACGCTAGTCGCATTGACGAGGCTGCGGGGCTAGATCTTGATTTAGATTGCGAAGAGATCGATCTACAGGATAAGCTTTACGGGCTTTTTCAGTGCTTTATGCCTGACGGTGCGGGTGCGCGGGCGGTGTTTGCGCCGCTGCAAAACGGCACCGAGCTACAAGCGCGCATAATGCCAATCTACACAGTCACGGCGCAGCAGACGCGGGAAGCGTTTGATCAGGGCGTGGCGCCAGGGTATTTTTGCCCGCCGCAGGATCCGAAATTTGGTAGCGAAGCGCTTAAGAGCCTAGCTTTAGCGTACGTTCGAAATTTAAAAATTTTTGCCGAATTTCTAGGCAAGAGCGGGCTTTTAAAGATACTTGAGCAGATAAAATCCGCTCGCGTGCAGGAGAGCTTTGATCTCGCGCATAACAAAGGTGAGCTTGCGGACGCCGTCTATGAGGCGATCACGGAGTGGATGATAGATACGCCTAAGCTCGATGCAAAGCTATGGGTGCTCGGCGAGGCGTACTATTCGATTAACTGCGACCATCTGCTACCTGTGTACTTGCAGTATCCAAACTACGCGCAAAGGCCGCAGGAGGACTTTTTGAAGCCCTACTTCGAGCTATACCTAGCGGGACAGCAGATCGCGTTTGAGCGCGGCGAGGTCGTGGTTTTCACGCACTAAATTTACGCAGGCAAGGAAGCGAATGAACGCTCGTAAGCAGTTAAAATTTTAGCTTTTTAAACAATAAAGTGAGCTACACCTACAAATGGCTAAAATTTAAGCTCAGCAACTATGGGCACAAACGCTTATCGCATATCCAAAAAATCTGCGTCTTAATCAAGCAATCTAGTAGCTTTCCTGCACGTCGCGTCAAATCGCTTAAAATATTTCTGCTTTGCGTAGTCGCCGTTTTCAGCACCTTACTGGAGCAAAATCTCCGCACATCGTTGATGTTTGGAGAATTGAATTTCTTCCATCACTCTGCTGCCCTCACTTTGTATGAGGTACCCAAATAATTTACTTGCGCTAATGCTTGCTAGTTAGAATTCATCTAAATTTTAAAGAGGAATTTTGACGCAGAATTTTATGGAATTTCGCTGCTGTAAATTTCGCAAGCGATAAAATTCTATCGATTTACGCTCTTAAATTTGCTCAAATCGCCGCCTGTTTTATAAAATTCTTCAGCATCGATCATAGTGCCGTCGGGCAGCTTACAAACGGTGTAATCCACGCCGTTGCCGTCTTTGCGGACGATCAGCTCGCCGCCATTTTTGATACAAAAATCCCCAGCAGCGCTAGCCTCTGCGCTCACCGAAGCGCAAGCGCCCACCACAAGCGCTACTGCAAAAAATCTCTTAAAACTCATTTAAATCCTTTCGTTTAATTTTGTCTGTTTTTAGGGTTAAGCTTAAATTTAGGCGCTAGATACGCTAAACCTGCGCCTACATAAATAAACCGCCTTCCATCCTCGAACACCGATAATAGCGTTTTAAATATTAAATCCTACCTAATAAATCCCAGCAGCGCCAAGTCCGCTCGCCGCTGCAAAATCAAAGCCATCAGACTTCATCCAATGCAAAATTTAACATCATAAAATTTTGCCTTCAATAAAATTCTAGCAGCGAAATCCAAGCCGCATCAAAGCTATTTCTGCCGTAAAATACCGGCTATAAAAGCGAGGACTATGGCAAATACCAGCTCAGCGACAAGGCAAGCGCGGATCCTAAACAATCTCGTCTATAAGCGCGAGCTGCGCTCAAACCCTCTAAATTTAATCGCCGCTAGCCGTTTTTGCGCGCAAACTCGCTCATGAAAGTGACTAGTTTTTCAACATCCTCGTAGTTTATCGCGTTGTAGATAGAGGCGCGGATGCCGCCTAAAACGCGGTGTCCTTTAAGCCCGATCATACCCTCGGCCTCCGCCTGCGCGACGAAGATGGGCTCAAGCGCGGCGTCTGCGATATTAAAGCTCACGTTCATCAGGCTGCGGCTAGTTTTTTGCGCGTGGCCGCGGTAGAAGCCGCCGCTGGCATCGATCGCGCCGTAAAGTAGCGCCGCTTTGCGCTTGTTGCGCTCGTGCATCGCCGCGAGCCCGCCGATCTCGTCCTTGATCCAGCCGAGCATTAAATTTAGCATGTAAATTCCGAAAGTGTTCGGGGTGTTGCTCATCGAGTCTGCGTCTGCCTGCGTCTTATAGCGCAGGATCATCGGCGTTTTGGGATTTGCGCAGTCCAGCAGATCCTTGCGGATCGCCACCATCGTAACGCCCGCGGGACCGCCGTTTTTCTGAATGCCTCCGTAAAACATCCCTACGCTGCTAAGATCCACGGGGCGCGAAAACAGATCGCTCGAGCTATCGACTACGAGCGGGCAGGCGCACTGCGGTAGCTGCGGATACTGCGTGCCGTAGATCGTGTTATTCGAGCAGATGTAGCCGTAATCGGCGCCGTCAGAGAATTTAACCTCGGGGATGCGGTCGAATTTGCTCTCCTCACTGCTTGCGACCACGCGGTAGTTTATGCCGAGCACGCCCGCTTCCTTGATCGCCTTGCTCGTCCAGTTGCCCGTGTTGGCGTATTCTGCGACGCCGCCTGCGTATAAGTTCATCGGCACCTGCGCGAATTGCAGGCTCGCGCCGCCTTGCAAAAACAAAATCGTAAAATCATCCGAAAAGCCGTAGAGATCGCGTACGCGGTCCATCGCGCTATGTAGGACTTCCTCGAAAATTTTAGTGCGGTGCGAGATCTCCATTATCGAAAATCCCAGCCCTGCGTAGTTTAGCAGCTCCTCTTGCGCCTGCTTTAGCACGCCCAGCGGGATGGTGCTAGGTCCTGCGCTAAAATTTATTACTCTATCCATTTTGCCTCCTTTAGATGATTTTTGCGTTTTTGCTGAGCTGCTGCGAGCAAAGGACGAACTCATCGCCCGCGGCAAGCTCGCCCAAGCTCACCGTTTTACCGTCCTTTTGGATTTGAACGAGGTCTTTTGTGATCTCAAAAAATTTCGCCTTTTGCGTTAAAAGCTCATCCTTTGCGCTTAGCGCGTGCTCTGCGGCGCTTAGTTTGGAGCCGATGAAGCTTTTAAATTTAAGCTCTAAATTTGAAAGCCCCGCAAGCGAGCCTGAAATTTTTGGCTCGATAGATTTTGATTTAAGCTCCAGAGCTGCGAGGCTCAGCGCGTTTTGCGCGGATGAAATTTTATCTTTTATCAGCCTATCAAATGCATCGCTTACGCCGTCTAAGCTCTGAAAAATCGCGCAAATATCGGGCAGTAGGTCGATCATCGCGGCGGTGGGCGTGAGGCTTCGGTGATCGGCTACGAAATCGCTGATGCTAAAATCGATCTCGTGCCCTACCGCCGAGATGACGGGCGTTTTGGCTGCGTAGATCGCGCGCGCTAAGGCCTCGTCGTTGAAGCACCACAGATCCTCGCGCGAGCCGCCGCCGCGAGCGATGACGATCGCATCGTAGCCCTTCGCGTCGGCTGCACGCAGAGCGCTTATGATCGAAGCGGGCGCGCTCTCGCCTTGCACTAGTGCGTTATACAGATCGATCTTGCAAAGCGCGAAGCGGTCCTGCGCCGTGCGAAGCATATCCGCCTGCGCCGCGGAACCCGCGCTCGTGATGATCGCGATGCTTTGGGCAAATTTCGGAAGCTGTTTTTTATGTGCGGCATCAAAAAGCCCCTCTTTGCTAAGCTTATCTTTTAGCGCGGCAAACGCCGCTTCTAGCTCGCCTTCGCCGCTTTTGCGTATGTTTGATACCTGGATCTGATACGCGCCCGTGGGGGCGTATAGCGAGACTTTGCCGCTTACGATGAGCTTATCGCCCACGGCGGGGATAAAATTTATCCGCGCGGCGTTAAATTTAAACATCGCGCAATCGATCGCCGCGCTCGCGTCTTTGATCGTGAAATACCAGTGTCCGCTCGTGCTTTGAATTCTAAGCTTAGATATTTCGCCCTCGACTTCGACGAAGCTAAAGCTCGTCTCCAAAAGCGCCTTGGCTTGGGCGTTGAGCTCGCTTACGCTAAGCATCGTCGCTCTTCCGCGCGATTTTCTCCGCGATGAAAAGCGTGCTGACATCGAAGCTGAAGCCCTTTTGCACGCGCAGTTCAAAGCCTGCGTTTTTGAGCTTTTCGCTAAAGCTCGCGGCGTCTAGGAAGCTGCCGATGGAGCTTGGCAGATACTCGTAGGCTTCTTTGTTTTTCGAGATGAAAGCGCCGATTTTGGGTAAAATTTTACTTACGTAAAAATCTCTGATTTTAAACGCGAGCCCGCCGCTTGCGGCTTTGGTAAATTCCAAAACCACGAGCGAGCCGCCCGGTTTTATGACGCGATTAAACTCCGCAAGCGCCGCGTCCAACTCCACAACGTTTCTTATGCCGTAGCTGATGCTTAAAATATCCACGCTTGCATCATCTAACGTCGTGGCGCCCGCGGCCGCTTTGATAAACTCGCAGCCAGGAAATTTTTGCCTAGCTACCTCGAGCATCCCTTCGCTAGGATCGATCCCCACGATCCGTTCGATCTGCACGCCGTGCTGTGCTGCGCCGTCGCGCCATGAGCTTATCATATCGCCCGTGCCGCACGCGACATCGGCGATACTCACGAGCTTTCCTTTAAGCTTTTCAAGCGTCAGCCCGACCGCTTTTTTGCGCCACGAAACGTCCACGCCGAAGCTGATGGCGCGGTTTGCTAGATCATAGGTAGGCGCGATTTCGTCGAACATCTTTATGATTTTTTCCTGTTTTTGCACGGGTTTTCCTTATTCGTATGCTTTGATTTTACGTAGCGATCTTTTCAGAGCGCGCAAAAGAGGCTCTTTTTCATTTAAAATTTTTTCCTCCAGCTCGGCGCGGCGGTCGTTTAGGCGGGCGTCCAGAGCCAGCAGATACGCAAACGCGACGCCACTTTTATCGCTTGCTTTTTGATAGATCGCGATGAAATTTTGCCATACGCTGATATCTTGCAGCGCGCCGAAATCCTCGCAGGCGGCCTTGGTGCGTTTAAACAGCTCCCTGACGCAGCCTTCATCAAAGCTTCTTGCAAAAATTTCAAGCGCGTATCGCAGCCTCTTTAGCCCTATGCGCACGTCGTGAAATGCCTGCAGAGACGAGCCTTGCTTTAAATTTTTTAGCTCCGCGCGCAAGCTTTTAATCAGCTTACAAAGGCGAGCGGAGGCGAACTTTTTTGAAATTTTTTCATATTCGCTGCGCGCGTAGATGCCATCCGCGCCGCTTAAAAAGCCACTAATAGCGCCGTTTAAATCTGCAAATTCAGCGCTAGAAAGAAATTTTAAAATTTTATCCTCCGAGCGCTTTGCGATAAGATTTAGCTGCTGCAAAAAGCTCGCAGGCGCGTCGTCGGCTTTTAAAAACTCCGCAAAAACGTGAAGATCTCGCAGCTGATTGGTGCGGCTCATAAATCCTGCGAGCAGTTTTAAAATTTCGCCTCTTTTTTCCGCCTCGAAAAGCGGCGCGGATAGCTTCAAAACCGCTCTAAATTTACGAATCTGCACGCGCAGCTCGTGAAGAGCTTCGGGGGCTAGGCTTTTTTGATACTCGCTTTTTGCGGCACACGCCCTCGTCCACGCCAGCTCAAGCGCCAAGCGCGCGAGCTTAACGCTGTCCGCATAGGGCGGAGCGAAAAATTTAACTCGGCTAAATTTTTCAAAAACGCTGCGGGCGTGCGCGAAATCAAGCGAGCGCGGCGGGATGCCGTAGCGCGCTAGATAGCGGCTTTTGTAGCGGTAATCGTCGGTGATCTCGCAAAAATCGGTGCTGCCGAAGGTTTTTACAAAATCAAAATTTGTGCTTGCCGCCTCGCTTTGAAATTTCGCTCGTAAAATCACGAGCGTACTTAACTCTCCGCCGTAAAGCTCTAACCAAAACTCCGCCTCGTCGTTAGCAAAGCCGTAGCGGTTCTTTTGCACGACGCGGGCGATCCTGCTTTTTAAAGCCTCTTTGAAATCATCTTTTGAAATTTTAAAATTTAGAGTTTGTCTGTCGAGATCCTCTTTTCTGTGGTGCAAAGAGCATTCGTCGTTTTGGCGGATGTAGTAAATTTCGGGATAGAACGAAGTATAAAACCAAGCGATCTTTACCTTGCGACATTTTAGCCCCGCACGCTCTAGCGTCCGCAGAATCGAATCGTCGCTCAATAAAAATTTACGCTTAGTTTGCATACCCGCTCCAAAAATAAAGTGGGTAATAATAGCAGAAAATTCTTTAAACTATCTACACTTTTCGCAGTCTTCGACCGTAGCCGTGATATTTAGCTTGCGGATGAAATTGCCCGCTTTGCGCTCGATGTTTTTCAAAACGTCCTTATTAAAGGCATCATCCATGAAAAGATCCGTGACATTGCCGCATTTTTCGCATACGACGTGGATGTGCGGCATCTGATAGATGTCGTAGCGGCTCTTTTTATTCGGCGCATTGACCTCGACTACGACGCCCTCGTCGAGTAGGGTGTTTAAATTTTTATAAACCGTCGCTAGCGAAATAGATGGATAGTCCTCCTTGATCCCCTCGTATAGGTCATCTATGCTAGGATGCTCGTGGCGATCGAGCACCTTTAGGATGCACAATCTTTGAGGAGTTGCTTTCAAACCGCAGGTTTTGAGTAGTTCTACGTGGCTCATTTTTGTCCTTCAAAAAATTTTAAAGTGATATTATCAAATTTTACTTTAAACAAAGTTGATATTAACTAATACTTTTTATCACTTAATATTCGCTCGGTTAGAGTTTTCACGTCCAAGCCCAAGCTGCGTTCTACGTCGGCGGTCTTTCCGTGCGGCAAAAACATATCGCCGAACTCAAAGCTCACGATCTTTACGTCCGAAATTTCATTTTCCTGCAAAAATGCGCTTAAAATTTCACCTATGCCGCCCTTTTTGGCATTGTCGCTAAAGACGTACCAAATTTTATCCTTGCGAGCTAAGCTTCGCAAAAACTCGGCGTCTAAAGGCTTTGCAAAGACTAGATCTACGACGTCCGCCTCCATCTGCCCCTCCAGCGCCTCGGCCGTTTTATACGCTCTGCCCGCGCCGTTTCCATAGCCGATGAGCGCTACGTGCGCGCTATCGCTGCGCTTTACAAACACCGATTTTGCAAGCTCTACTGCAGATGCACTAGTCTCGTCGCAGCCCAAGATAAAGCTTCCGCGCGGATAACGGATCGCCAAAACCCCTTCGTGCGTGTAGGAGTACTCGATGATCCGTTTAAAGCTCGCCTCGTCCCGCGGCGCGCACATGCTGACGTTCGGGATCGCGTTTAAGAAGCTCACGTCAAAGACCCCCTCGTGCGTCTCGCCGTCCTCGCCCACGATGCCCGCGCGATCCATCGCAAGGACTAAGCTTAGATTCATAATCGCCGCGTCGTGAACGATCTGATCAAACGCGCGCTGCATAAAGGTCGAATATATCGTAACGTACGGCTTAAAACCTTCGCGCGCCATCGCAGCCATCGAGCTTAGCGCGTGAGGTTCGGCGATCGCTACATCCCAGAAGCGGTGGGGAAATTTCTCGATCAGTTTATTCATGCCGGTGCCGCTTGGCATCGCGGCAGTTACGCCCACGACGTTTTCATGCTTGGCGGCCAAATTTAAAAGCGCTTCGGCATAAATTTGCGTGGCACTTTTGGCGGCGGATTTTTTCTTAAATTCTCCGCTTTGAATGTCGAAAGGCCCTACGCCGTGCCAGCTCTCCAAATATCCCTCGGCCTTGTCATAGCCCTTGCCCTTGATCGTTTGAGCGTGCACGACGACGGGTTTGCGCGCGCTTTTTGCCGTCTTTAGCGCCGATATGAGATCAGCTAGGTTATGGCCATCGACCGGGCCGATGTATTCGAGCCCAAGCTCCTCAAAATACATCCCCGGAATGATGAGCTTTAAGGAATTTTCAAAGCGCTTTGCCATGTAAGTAGCGCTTTGCGGAGCGTGGGAGAGCAGCTCTCTTACGTGGGATTTAAATTTTTGATATGTCTCGCCCACCATCGCTTGGCTTAGGTATTTGCTAAAGGCACCGATGGGCTTGCTGATGCTCATTTTGTTGTCATTTAGAATGATGACGCAGGGCAGGCGCAGATCGCCGAGCTCGTTCATCGCTTCGTAAGTCATGCCGCCGCTCATCGAGCCGTCGCCGATGAGTACGACCGGCACGCGATCCTCGTGCTTTAGGTTTATCGCTTTTGCCGCGCCCACGGCTAAAGAGATCGACGTCGAGGCGTGCCCTGCGACGAAGTAATCAAATTTACTCTCGCTAGGCTTCGTGTAGCCGCTGATACCGCCGAACTGCCTAAGCGAGCCGAACTCCTCCCAGCGATCCGTTAGAAGCTTGTGCGCGTAGCTTTGATGGCTCACATCGAAGATAAACGGATCGCTCGTGACGTCGAATACGTAGTGCATCGCCACGATGAGCTCGACCGCGCCCATATTTGAGCTTAGATGGCCGCCGTTTTTGCTAACGACTTCGATGATGCGCGCTCTGATCTGCGTGCAAAGCTCCCGTAGCTCCTCTAGGCTTTTATTTTTAATATCCACTCAAAATCTCTCCCAAAGCGCCCAAGACGCGATCGTTTTGCTCAGGCATGCCGATCGTGATACGCACGGCGTTTAGCCCGTAGCTTTTTAAATTTCGAATGATGATGCCGCGGCGCAGAAGCCTATCGCAAAGCTCGCTACTATCTAGCGGCGGGCTAAGTTTAAACGTGATGAAATTTGCGTAGCTAGGGATAAATTCCAAATTTCGCTCGCGCGCAAAATCTTCAAAGCGGCTCATCTGCGTGGCGTTGTTTTGTAGGCTCTTTTGCACGAAAGCCTCGTCTTTTAGCGCCGCGATCGCTGCTGCAAGGCTAAGCGTCGTGATATTAAAAGGCGGTCGCAGCTTATAAAGCGCGCTTATGATTTGCCGCGGCGCGATGCCGTAGCCTACGCGCATACCGCCCAGGCCGTAGACCTTCGAGAAGGTGCCTAGATAGAGCACGTTTTTAAAATTTTGAATTAAAAGCTTAGGATCAAGCCTCTTGCGTTCATCTTTAAACGCCGCAAATTCGTTGTACGCAGCATCGATCACCAAAAGCGTGTCCTCATCCACGCTGCTGGCGAACCTATACACTGCCTCCGCATCCAAGCACTCGCCAAGCGGGTTATTCGGCACGCACAAAAAGATGACCGAAATTTCATCCCTGTGCGCGTTATAAATTTTTAAAAGCTCGGCTAGATCGTGCTCCTGCGCGCTCGTTTTGTAAACCTTGGCCTCGCAGTGGCTTGCGTAGATGCCGTACATCGCGAAAGTGACGCCCGCTTGCAGTATCGCGCGGCGCGAATTTAGCTTGGCATGCAGCGCAAACTCGATGATCTGATCGCTGCCCGCGCCGATGATGATATTTTGCGGCTCTACGCCGAATTTCGAGGCGAGCGCGCCTTTTAGCTCATACATCGAATCATCAGGGTAAAGATGCGCGCGTGCCGCGTTTTGTGCGATTGCCTCCTGCACCGCCTCGCTCGTGCCGAAAGGATTTTCGTTGCTGGCAAGCTTTAGCACGTCCTGCTTGCGGATACCAAACTCCCGTACCACAAGCTCGATCGGCTTGCCCGCTTCGTAATTGCTTAGATTTTCTACAAATTCGTTAAATTTCATCACTCCCCTCCGTTTATATAGCTTCCCAGCCATGTGATTTCGTGGCCGTTTTTCTGCGCGTTTTGCAGCACGCGCGCCACGCGTTCGTCGTCGATGTGCCCCTCAAAATCGACATAAAAGATGCATTTAAAATCCCTAAGCTTAACAGGGCGGCTTTCTAATTTGGTTAAATTTATCCCCTCGTTGCGAAACATCTGTAAAAAGTCCACAAGTCCGCCCGGGCGGTCGTCTGTTTTGGCTAGGATGCTCGTTTTGTTGCGGTCGCTCTTTTGGTTTTTAAAGTCGCTCAGTACGAAAAATCGCGTGCGATTGGCGGAGTTGTCCTCGATCTTTTGAAACATCATCGGCACGCCGTAAAGATCGGCGGCGATCTTGGAACAGATCGCGGCGGAGTGCGGCGTGGCGGCTGCCATCTGCGCCGCAAGCGCGGTCGATTTGGTCGCGGTAAATTTAACGCCGCTAAGGCCGTGATCGTCTAAAAATTTAAGGCACTGATTGTATCCTTGCGGATGCGAGAATATCTGATCCACCGTGCTTACGTCGTCGCAGTGGCTCGCAAAGCAGTGGTGGATATCCATATAAATTTCGGCGACGATCTTGACGCCCTCGTATTTTCGCAAGCAATCAAGCGTCGCGCCTACCGCGCCTTCGGTGTTGTTTTCGATCGGCACGACGCCGTATTTGGCCTCGCCGCTATCAAGCTCCTTAAAGACCGCCTCGATGTTTGAGAGCGGCAGATAGGAGCTTACCGCGCCGAAGCGGCTCTTGGCGGCTTGGTGCGAATAGGTGCCGAAAGGCCCCAAAAACGCAACGATCTGCGGCTTTTCTAAATTTCGAGAAACCGAGAAAATTTCAAAAAATATCGCCTCGATCGCCTCTTTGCTTAAATTTCGCGCCTTTCCGCCGTCCAGCCTGCTGATGATTGAGCGCTCGCGCTCCGGGCGGTAGATCGCGCTGCCCGCGGTCTGCTTCAGCTCGCCGATCTTTTTGACAAACCCCATGCGCTCGTCGATAAGGCGCAAAATTTCATCATCCAGCCTATCGATACAAACGCGCAGATCATCGATGTTTTGCATCACAACCCTCCTTTTGCTCGCCCCTAAATTTCGATTTTAAAAATTTCACGACGCCTCTTTTGCGACACGCTTTGAAATTTTGACCGCGCGATCTTAGAATTTCATCGCTTGCGATTGCCGCGCCGCAACTTCCGCGCGCTAAGAAGGCGCGATAAAATTCGTCGCAGCGGGATCTGAAATTTAAAGGGGCGCGGTTAAAATTTAAAACGGGGCTTTGTTTTGCCGTAAAATTTAGAGGCGCATTTTGTTTAGATTTGAAATTTAAAGCGCGGGTGCATTTAGGCTCGGAATTTAAAGCGGCGGTGCGTTTAAAATTTAGGGCCGCGCTCGTTGCGGCATTAAAATTTAAAGCCTCTGCGCGCTCGGATTTGAAATTTAAGATCGTGCCCCGTTTTGGACGGCTCGCCGCGCGGCTCATACGAGATCCTTTTCGAGCGCGATTAGATCATCAAAGCTCTCGCGCCTTCTGATTAGGCGGTCCTGCCCGTCGTAAACTGCGACCTCGGCGGCGCGACAGCGGGTGTTGTAGTTGCTCGACATCGAAAAGCCGTAGGCGCCGGCGCTTTTGATCGCGAGCAGATCGCCGCTTTGCAAGCAGGGCAAGCTCACCCCTTTGGCTAGAAAATCGCCGCTTTCGCAGATCGGTCCTACGACGTCGCAGAGGCTTAAGCTCTCTGCAGAGCTTTGCGGCGCAGAATTATCCACGGCGGAGCTTAGATTAGAGGAATTCTGTGGCTCGAAATTTCCTTGCAAGCTTTGTGAAACGCCGTTTTGCGGCGTAGAATTTTGCGGTGCGAAATCCTCTGAAGCGGACTTAGCCTCGATGCCGAAAGCTTTGCTATGCGTGGAATTCTGCGCCGTGAAATTCTCGGCTAAATCTTGCGTAATGCCGCTTTGCTGAGAGGAATTTCGTGCCGTAGAATTTTCGGTGTCGTTTTGGCTCGCGCAGCTTTCGCAGGCGAAATTCTGCTCGCTTACAAGCTCGATTTTATGGTGCGCGCCGTAGAGACTCGGGCGTATGAGATCGTTCATCGCGCCGTCAACGATAACGAAGCGCTTGCCGCAGTTTTGTTTTTCGTAAAGCACGCGGGTAAGAAATACCCCCGCAGCCCCCGCGATGAAGCGCCCCGGCTCGCACACGATCGTGACATCTAGCCCGCTTAGGCTGCGCAAAATCCCCTGCGCGTAGTCGTAGAGCACGATCTGCTTTTCATCCTCGTAGCGGATGCCGATGCCGCCGCCCACGTCGAAAAACTTTATATCGATCTCAAGGGCTCGCAGCTCGCGCAGCAGATCGCTTACGATCTTTGCCGCATCGCAGATCGGCGCGATCTCCGTAAGCTGGCTGCCGATGTGAAAGTGGATGCCGACGGGATTTAAAAATTTGCTCTTTTTGGCGTAGATATACATCTTGCGCGCAGTCTCGATGCTGACGCCGAATTTGTTCTCATTTAGCCCCGTGGAGATGTAGGGGTGGGTCTTGGCGTCAACGTTCGGATTTACGCGGATGCTGATGCGAGCGGGCTTATTTAGCTTTTGCGCGATTTGCTCTAAGCGCAGCATCTCGGCTTCGCTTTCTAAATTTATCAGCAAGATGTCCGACTTTAGCGCAAATTCTAGCTCGCTGTCTTGCTTGCCGACGCCAGAGAATATAATCTTATAGCTCTTTGCGCCGATATACAGAGCGCGGCGCAGCTCGCCGATGCTGACGCAATCAAAGCCGCTGCCCAGATCCGATAGAAATTTTAAAATACTTAAATTCGAGCTTGCCTTAATCGCGAAGCAAACGAGCGACTTGCGCGCTGCGAAGGCCTCTTTGAGCGCTATGAAATTCTTTTGTATCTCGTTAAAATCGTAAACGTATAAAGGAGTGCCGTATTTGCGGGCTAAGCTTGAATAATCCATAGAATTTCCACCGATAAATTTTTGCGCCATTCTAACAAATCAAGGCTTAACGATGCTTAAAAACCAAAAATGCTGCAAAGCCTAATAACGCTGTTATGGGCACGATAATGCCAAGTTCTGGGATGATGACGCCGTTGAGAGAAAACCTAATTAACACGAAAAGCACGCCCCAGGCGCATAGCGTAGCGATAAAAAATCCAAAACTTAGCAGCGCGAGATTAAAAAATCGCCCCGTAACGGGCAGGTAATAATACAGCACCAATACCGCTAAAGGCGCAAATAACGGAAAAAATATCATATTATAAAGACTTGCTTTTATAGTGGAGATATTCACGCCTTGATGCGAAAAGGTGCGGATCGAACGCAAAGCATCCCTGATCGAATATACATTACTCGTATCATAAACGCTTGCAATTGAGCTTGGATCAAAGCCCTTAAGCGCCTCGCTCTGCGCGCTAAGCTTACTTTTTAATCCACTTCCTCCAAGTTTAAGCTGCGCTGGTAAAGTAGTAGTATTTACGTCGCGCAGATGCCAAATTTTACCTGCGTATTCGCCAGAGCTTGCATGCGAGCGTGAAGCAACGGAGTTATCACCCATATCAAAGATCGTTATATCATTTGCGTTTTTGCCGTTTAGAGCTTTGATGTAGATATATTTACCCTCAAATTTCAAAAACATATCTCCCCCCGTAGGCGATAAATCGGTTAAATTCTTTTGAAATTTTAATGCGTATGCAAACGGGGTGGAATTTAAAGCTATAAAGCCTGCAGTAATCGCAAGTGCGATCAAAAATGGAGGGATTATCAGAGCGTTTTTGCTAACTCCAAGCGCATAAAAGCTCACCAGCTCGTTGCTACGGATCATATTAAAGCCCATCAAAATAAGCGCAAAAATAAGACTTAGCGGCAGCGTGTAGCTAAGCGCGACCGCTGCGGTTAGAGCGATATACAAAAGAGCGGTATTCGCGCTTGAAGGAAAATCTTTGAGATTGGTAAGCACATCGATGCCTACGTAAAAGCATTCAAGGGCTATTAGAAGGATAAAAAAATACTTCAGATAGGAAAGAGCCGCGTATTTTACGTATAACTTCACGCCTTAGCCTTTTTAATCGTAAATTTTTGCGCGATCTGCTCTATATCCGAGCAAATGAGCTCCTCTACCGCGCGCGCGACGTAGGGTAAAATTTCGCCTAGCTTTTCGCGCTCGCTTTCGTTAAAATTTCCAAGCACGAAATTTGCCGCATCCTGCCCTTGCTGTTTTTTACCCACGCCGATACGCACGCGCTCGTAATCCGCGCCGATTAGCGCGTCGATCGATTTGATCCCGTTGTGCCCGCCGCTACTGCCGCCTTTTTTAAATTTAACGGCGCCCAGATCCAAATCTATATCGTCGTGCACCACAATGATGCGCTCGGGCTTATAAAAATCATTCACCGCCTTTACGGAGTTGCCGCTTAAGTTCATAAAAGTTTGGGGTTTTAAAAGAAGAAGCGAGCCCTTTTTAAAAAGCTCGCCTTGGAATTTAGACGAGCCGAGCTCGCTAAAGCCGCCCGTCTTTAAAATTTCGTCGATTAGCATAAAACCGACGTTATGTCTGGTATCTGCGTATTTCTGAGCAGGATTCCCAAGTCCTGCGATCAGTATCATAGGCGCCCCTATTTAGCCGAAGTAACTCCGACTACCGCTACTGAGCCGTCTAGGATGATGCTGACGCCCTCTTTTACGGGGATGTCGCGGATCAAAAGCGAATCGCCTACATCAAGATCGGTTACATCCAGCGTAAAATCGTTTGGTAGATCTTTGCCTGCGCATTTTACGGCGATACGGCGCTTGGATTGCACCAAAATACCTTTGTTTTTTAGTCCTTTAGCGACGCCAGTTACCTTAACCGGCACTAAATATTTGCTTACGACGTCATCCTGAACTACTCGCAAATCTACGTGAGTTAGGGTATTTGTGACAGGGTGCTTTTGGTATTCTTGCACTATAACGCGATATGTCTTACCGCCCACGCTAACCTCGAAAGGAAGATCTTCTTTTGCACGCATAGCCTTGATAAAGTCGTTTACTTTAAACGCTGCGTTAATATTTTCAAATCCTTTCGCATAAATATTAGCGATTAGATAACCATCTCGTTTTAGGGATTTTGAAGCCCTTTTACCGATACTATCTCTAACGATACCTTCTAACATTAGGTTTCCTTTGTGAAAAAATGAAGCGTGATAATAGCTAAATGTTGCTTTAAATCTATTTAATCGCTTTAATCGCTTATTGGAATTCAAAGGCGAATTTAATCCGCCATCTTATAAAAATCACCCACAATCTTATAGAATTCCACATCCTTCATAACGGCCCTTTTTACCTTTCTCGGCTGCCCTGTTTTGGTTATCGTCTCTATTTCTTCGCGCTCGCCAGTATCTACTTGGGTTTTATTTAAGGCTTTTTCTTTTATCGAGATTAAATTTGCGCCGTATTTTTCAGCTTTTCTTAGAAATTCATATTCCGTTCTTTTGAAATCTTCCCCCTGTTCTTCGATATTTTTTACTACTAGTCTGATTTTTTTGCCATTTTCTTTAAGCTCATCTAATTCTTTTTCATCGTCTATTTGCATTATTGTTTCTTTTAAACGCTCAAAAATTTTTTTTATGTTCTTCTATTTGTCGTTGCCTTTCAGCTTCTTTTTCAGCTTTTATTCTTTGTCTTTCAGCTTCCTCTTTGGCTCGGATCCTTTTTCGTTTAGCCTCCTCCTCAGCCTCTCTTTTTAGTCTTTCTTCTCTTATTTGCTTTCTTTCTGCTTTTTCCTCGGCTTCCAGTCTTTCTTTTTCGGCTTTCTCTTTAGCTTCCATTTCATCTTTTATTACACCCGAATGCATCATTATTGATATACCAATAAAAATACTCATACTTATAAGCCCTGCGATATCTATATTTACTCCAAGCCAATCGGTAATTAAAAAGCTCACTAAGCTTAATATAAATAAAAATACAGCTGCATTCCGAAATGCTCTTCTCCACTTGATAAAAAGTGCTATAAGTATAACTAGAGTAATTGGCGTCAGCACCGAAACTATGTTATGAACGGTTTCCATTTTTTCTCCTTTATTTTTTAAAAAATACGTGACTTATCACGCACCTTGTTTATGCCGTAAAATCGTCATAATTAGCCGCTCTCCCATAATTTCATAAAAATCCTTTTTGTATTCGCTCGCATGCTTTCGCAGCGCGTCTTTGAATTCGTCGTAGAATTTGAAGCTGCATTCGTGAGTTTCAAAAAATTTTAAAAGCACGCTGTATCTTATGACCGAATAGCGCCCATACTCATCAAATTTTGCCAACTCTCTATCCGCATAGCTATAATCAGGTAGAAGCAAAAAACACTTTGCTCTGCCGCCTGAATCCTGCTTATCGGCAATCTTTGAGTATTTATCTAGCTGAGAGCGTATTACGCCGCTTTGCAAATCGTGTCTTATCCCGTTGATACCGGATTTGATCTTATTTTCGATGACGATTGCGTGGTTTTGATCTTTTATGAAAATATCTATATTTTTGTATTCTCTTAAAATTTGCGCGTCCTCGCTTATGTTTAGCCGTAAAATTTCGCTCGCAAATTTTAAAAATAGCTGCGCATCGTTTCGCAAATAATAGACTATCCAATTTGAAAAGCTTAACTCATCGTCCATCTTGCCGATTATCTCTAAGATATTTTGCTCTTTAGCTTTGAAATTTAAAATTTCATTTAGCCCGATCCGCTTCGTAGTATCGTTCTCTTGCCAAAGCTCGGGCGCGAAAATTTTATCCAGCGCGCTTTCGCCCTGGACATATTGCTTTAAAGATTGCGAGGAAAATTTAAATGGCACTAAAAAATGCGTTTCGTCTATCAGTTTCTCATCATCAACGATGTAAAATTTAAATCTTGGTTTTTTAAAATTCGACGTCTCAAACGTTATATACGCCGCATTGGGGCTATCGTTTTCGCTTTCAAATAGCTCGTTTAGAAGCACACCGCCGTAAGCGATATTTTGTGCTTCAATCATTTCGGATTGTCTTTTAAGCTCCTCTTTAGCGCCGCGCTTTCTGCCGCAGACAAAAAGCTCATCGCTCAAAAGCAGTTTTAACTCGCTAGCGCAAGCTAAAATTTCAAAACAATGTTTCGAGATAGCACGCACTAAAAGAACTTTGTGTGCATCCTTCGCATCCTCATTTATCGTGCCGTAGGGATTTACGTAGATGTAGTGCCTGCCGTTATCTGCCTTAAAAAGATTGATGATTTCGTGCCCCAAGCTCTCGTTCAAATAGCCGCCAGAAAACATTCGATTTATAATTATCATCTCAGAATAAATTCCTATCTATATTTTTGGCGCTAAATTTAAGTACGCATTCTCGTATGGCGTTGCGTACTTCGTCGCGCTTTTGTTTGTCATAAAAATATAATCCCGTCGAGCCGAAGCTTCCAAAGACGTAGAGATAATATCTTGTTTGGATATCATTAATGCGCCGCCCCAATCTAGCGCTTTTGGAACTCATCCTAAAAAATTTAATCACCGCTAGGAAAATTTTAAAAATATTTGCGCTTTTTACCTCTTTTTTCTCTAAGCGCATATCCTCGATTTGATCTGCCGTGACGGTTCTGCTGCGCATTAAATTCCAATACGGCGCGCAGAGCAAAACGGCTACAATGCTATTTTCAACGTCGCTTCTAGGGAAGGTGATTTTGCCCGTTTGCATATCGATCAGGTATCTTTTGTTTTTGTTGTAGATCAAAATGCTTTG
>NZ_CALKTS010000305.1 GCF_937997595.1 uncultured Campylobacter sp.
GCAGCCTACCTGAAATCGGCGATAAAATAAGCGATGAAAACTGCGATTACGAAGTACTGCGAATGGATGGCACGAGGGTCTCGCTCGTAAAAGTCACCAAAAGGTGCGAACAGGAACTGCAAGAAAGAGACGAGAATAAAAACGAGTAGAGATGAGGCACATTCGGTGCGGCGTGCGTAAATCCGGTCGCTTTGAGCGTGGCGCAAAAATTTCGGCGCAGGCTCTGAAGCGATCAAAATAGCGGTAAAACTTAATCGGCAAAGCATTTCGAGCTGCAGCGAATAGTATGTCGCCGTCTAAAATTAAAATTCCGAAATTTCTCTTAGAAAGGATTAGTTATGGAATTTCGTATCGAAAAAGACACGATGGGCGAGGTAAAGGTACCAAATGAGAAATATTGGGGTGCGCAGACACAGCGCAGCCACGATAATTTCGAGATCGGCGTAGGGCTAGAGACGATGCCAAAAGAGGTCATAGAGGGCTTTGCCTATCTAAAAAAGGCGTGCGCGCTGGTTAATCGCAAGCTGGGCCGCCTAGACGAGCCTCGAACCGAGGCGATCGCGCAGGCGTGCGATGAAATTTTAAACGGCAAGCTGGACGGAAATTTCCCTCTAGTCGTGTGGCAGACGGGCTCGGGCACGCAGTCGAATATGAATTTAAACGAGGTCGTTTCAAACCGCGCGATGGAGATCTTGGGGTTAAATTTCCGCGACAAAGCGGCGCTAGACGTCAAAGATGCAAAATTCGTGCATCCAAACGACCACGTAAATAAGGGCCAGAGCTCAAACGACACTTATCCGACAGCGATGCGAATAGCCTTTGTGCTTGAGTTGCAAAAAAAGCTGCTTCCTGCGATCGAGAAGCTTGAAGCGACGCTGGATAAGAAAAGCGCCGAGTTTGCAAAAATCGTAAAGATCGGTCGCACCCACCTGCAAGACGCCACGCCGCTCACGCTAGGGCAGGAATTTAGCGGCTACGCGTATATGCTAAAGGCGAGCAAGGCGCAGATCCTCGCTACTATGCCGTTTTTAGAAGAGCTTGCCATCGGCGGCACGGCGGTCGGCACGGGGCTAAACTCACACCCGAAATTTAGCGAGATGGTAAGCGACGAGCTAAACGCGCTAACGGGCACGGCGTTTAAATTTAAATCCCATCCGAATAAATTTCACGGCCTAACCAGCCACGACGCCGAGGTGTTTTTAAGCGGCGCGCTAAACGGCTTGGCGGCAAATTTGATGAAGATCGCAAACGACGTGCGCTGGTTAGCTTCGGGACCTAGATGCGGTATCGGCGAGATAAATATCCCTGAAAATGAGCCGGGAAGCTCAATAATGCCGGGCAAAGTAAATCCGACGCAGTGCGAGGCTGTCACGATGGTAGCAGCGCAAGTAATGGGCAACCACGTCGCGATTTCCGTCGCTGCAAGCCAGGGCAACTTCGAGCTAAACGTCTTTAAGCCGGTGCTTACCTACAACCTCATCCAAAGCATCCGCCTGCTAAGCGACGCGATGGTGAGCTTTGAGAAACACTGCGCTTGCGGTATCACGGCAAATGAGGCCAAAATCGACAAGCTACTGCACGAAAGCCTGATGCTCGTAACCGCGCTAAATCCGCATATCGGCTATGCAAATGCCGCCAAAATCGCCAAAACGGCGCACCACAACGGCACGACGCTGCGCGAGGAGGCGATAAAATCAGGTATACTAACCGCCGAGGAATTTGACGCGTGGGTGGTGCCTGAGGATATGATCGCGCCGAAGGAATAAATTTTAGCCGCTTGACTTTCTGGGCTCGGCGAAATTTGGGCGTTTTGATAAAATTTGATCGCTTCGGTAAATTTTAATTGCTTCGATAAAATTTAATTAGATTTCGGCGATCTGCGCGTCCTGTGCGGTTTTGCCGAGCTTGTTTTAAAATTTTGCCGAGCCCACTTCAAAGCGTTTTTGCCTAGCCCTTTTTAAAATCCGTAAATTTGAAAGCGAAATTTGCGGATTAAATTTGCTTCGATAATGCAGCTTTTGCGGTTCGCAAAATGGCGAAATTACCGAAGCGGAAGCCGTCTTTTGCCTTTAAATTTCTATCCGTCACTTCACGCCCCGCTAAATACATATCAAAACCGCCGCTAAGATAAAATTTTAAATACTTCGTAAGCGCCCAAGCGATAAAATGTGCCAAAATTTTATAAAACGGGGATTTTATGAGGGACTACGATAAAGAGCCATTGATCATAAACGATTACACCGTCTATCATGTATTTT
>NZ_CALKTS010000306.1 GCF_937997595.1 uncultured Campylobacter sp.
TATCCGCCTCCAAGCTTAGCACATTTCATTCTTAATCGTCTCTTAAAATATAACTCGCTTAAATTATATAAATTTAGCATTAAACTAACGTTAAAAAATATACCAAAGCGGTTCACACGTAAATTTAAACTGGAAACTACCTATACGTGAGCTTTACGTCTGCATAAGTCGAATAAAAATATCACAAGAACATAAAAAGGCAGGGCGATAAGCTTGATATTAAATTTTACCACCTCGTAGGCGACAGATGAAAGGCAGTAAAATTCTATTTTAGAGGGGCTTGCATATGCATTTCGCAGACGAAAGGCAATCAAATCATGAAGCATTTATCAACTCCACAGCTCGGCGAGATAGAATTTTAAAATTTAGCCCAAGCTGAGCATGCTAAAAGTTAATGCGAATGCTCCATCTTTGAGTGATCCATGCCGCCGTGATCCATGTTCTCTATCGAGCCATGATTCATACGCGAATGATCCATTCCCTCCATTGAGCCCATATCGTGGCTCATCCCGCTCATCGAGCCATGATCCATCATAGAATGATCCATGCCGCTCATACCGGGATCGGTCATTCCAAAAATCATCGCGACGTGTCCTAGCACCAAAAATACAATCAGCGCCAAGAAATGAAATTTAAGCCTAGTCCTAAATTCCGCTCCTTTTGCGATAACTCCGAGCTCCAAAAGTAGCAGTACTAGCGCAGGCAGCGCCGCCGCTACGTATGCCGCCAAAGCTAAGGCGTCCGCAGCGCCACGCAAATGAATGACGGGCAAAATTTTAACCGCTACGTAAATAATTAATATCGTAAAATAAGCGCCGAGAATGATGCTAAGGCATTTATTGATTTTTAGCGCCAAAGAGCCCTTCTGCGCGCGGTATAAGCTAAAAAATTCGCTCGCTACTATCGCTTCTGCTAAGCCCATCGGCACCGCCATAAATAAAATCAAATTCCACGGCTGATTTGCCATCAAAAGTTCCATGTAATTCGTCATTGCCATGTTTTCTCCTTATTTTGGTTTAAAGGGCGCAATTCTAGCGGCTTTCAGTAAAAAATTTTAAAACGATAGACAGGATTAGGCAAATCTTTAATCTTATACTTTTCCGCAAAATGATTTGAGCTGCATCTTAAAACTCGCTCACAAATATTAAATTTATCTCGCCTCGCACGCCGCCCCTTCGTATCTAACGCGAAATTTAGAAAATTTATATTTGCAAATGCAGATACATTAAATTTAGCCGAAACGCTTTAAATTCCGTAAAATTTCAGCTTCGCAAAGATAGAATTACAAAATTTTTTAAAAAGGATTTAAAATGAAAAACACCCTCTTGTTCGCCTGCGCGGCATTATTTATATGCGCTTGCTCCGCTCCAGAGCATCCAAAGCCAGGCGTTTCGCATTGCAGCGAGCCCAAAATGGACGAGGCGT
>NZ_CALKTS010000307.1 GCF_937997595.1 uncultured Campylobacter sp.
GCTCCGTTTTAAGAGCCTAAGCGTGATTTTACCCTGCTACAATACTACTTTTAATTAGCTATGCCTCAAAAGCCAGGCTACTTTAAATTCCGCCGATGATTTCGCGCGCTTGCGCGATGCTTAGAGCATTGCGACTTAGTTCGCTAGGCTCGCCAAACCCCCAGCATACCTGCAAATACTCAAGTTTTGCGCCTCTTAGATCTGCCAAGTTTGCCTGAAAACATCGCGCTGCTGCAGCTTGTGCGCTTTCCGTCGCTTCTGCTTTTGCGGAAATTTTAGCGCCTTTAAAGCTTAGTGTTGCCGCCCCGTCAGCACCTGTGTCGTTAGGGCGAAATTTTTCATCCGCATTAAGATTCTCGCCGCAAGAGCTTAAGCTTCCGCTGCTAGCGCTGAAATTCTTTCTATTAGTGCCACGGCTAGCATTTAAGCTCTCGCCGTCATTGCCGCCTTGAAATTCTAAATTTTGTAAAAATTCCGTGCCACGGAGTGCGGCTAGCTCATCCTTTTTACTATCGCCCAAAAAAATCGCGTTTTTGTGCGGCGAGCGTGCGATTACGTGTAGCAGCATCGCAGGGTTGGGCTTTGATGGCATCTGCTCGTCCGCGCCTACGACCAGATCAAATAGCCTGCGCACACCCGTTTTTTCTAAGATCGCGCTTAGGGTGTAGGAAGGCGCATTGGAGGCGACTGCGAGAAAAAATCCTGCTTTTTTGCACGAGTGCAAAAGATCCTCGATACCCTCGTAAAGCACGGCGAAATCGCGGTAATTGCTTACAAATTCTTTCTCGAAAAAAGCAAGCTCTTCGGCGCTCGCTTCGGTTTTGCCGTAAAATTCCAAAAAGGCGTTTTTGCTTGGATCGTTGATGGTGTGGACGATGAAATTCTTTTGCAGTGGCGCTAGGCCGTAGAGCTCGCGGCGAGTGTTGTTGACGCTGATTTCGATCGCGCGCGAGGAGTCAAGCAGCGTGCCATCCATATCAAAAATCACTGTTTTCATCTAGTAATCCTTTAAAAAATCTATTTTGTGCTTGTCTTTTTTGTAACTTTTATTGTTTTTGAGCTTTTGCAAGGCGTTTGCTTCATGCTGTAGCGCCGATCTAAACGCGGCATCGCTGATCTGTCCTGCCTCGCTAGCATCAAGGACGTTTTTGGCAAAGCTTTCAAGCGCCTTGGTGTATGGGCTATCGAGATTTGTAGCGGCCGCTTTAGATAAAATTTCGTAGTTTTTAGCTATTCGTTTCGCAAAAAGCTCTGCGTCGAAATCCTCGCGCTTTAGCAGTGCTACGGCGGATTTTACGAAGCGTTCTAATGCGCGGATATATTTAACGCGCTCATCTTTTTCTTTGATTTGCATGATTTTTCCTTAATTAAAGCGCGCATTATAGCAAAATTCGAAATTTTGGCAAAATTACGCATATTATAAAACTATATTTTAATAATATTTTTTCTATAAATCCCGTTATTATAGGCATTTTAAAATCATATAAAAATACTTGACTTTATTTTAAAATTTCGCTATTATTCGCCAAATTTTTTACAAAGGACAAAAATGCAAAAAGAAACCCTCGCAACTCATTTTGGTTACGACTCCGTCGCAGGCTACGGCACGATGGCAGTTCCTATTTATCAAAGCACCGCGTTTAACTTTGGCACGAGCAAAAAGGCCGCCGATCGCTTCGCGCTGCGTGATCTAGGGCCGATTTATGGGCGTTTGACAAATCCTACTACTGATGTTTTTGAGGCGCGACTTGCGGCGCTGGAAAACGGCAA
>NZ_CALKTS010000308.1 GCF_937997595.1 uncultured Campylobacter sp.
GTTTTCAAATTTTACCTTTTAATTATAATCTTGCCATAATCTTGTCGCACCCTCGTCGGCTTTAGGCGTGGAATTTTATCTGCAAATTTTACCGCTACCAAATTTCGCACAGAGTGGCAAAGAGGCGAAATTTTAAATTCTGCAAGCCGTAAATTTCAGAATTTTGCGCGCCAAAAAATTTCAAAATTTTATTCATCTTGGAATTTTAAAATTTCGCCGCTCACAAAATTCTAAAAAATTTTAAAATTCCACGCCAAATAAAGCGCGGAATTTTTTTCCAATGCAGACGCGGCAGCATGTAGATTAGGCGCGCTTTTACACATCCGCCCAAAGTCGTCTAGCGGGAAGCCTTTCTTGTATACCTACTCAAAAAGCTCAAGTAGTTCGACGTGCCGCATAGCAAAACGCGAACCGCTACAACTCTTTCGATCTGTAATCGTAGCTGAAATCTTTCGGCGAGTAGTAATTAAGCGTGTTGCCGTCCACTTCGCCGTAAGGATAGCCGAAATTATTGATCGGAAACTGCGCTGGGCGTGGGCTTAGCGTGAAGTCTCTGCCGTAGTTAAAGCCGATCCAGCACATCTCCCAGTTACCAAATAAATACTCGCGGATTTTAACGAGCTTGCCATCGTCATTGCTTAGCTTCTCGCCCAATCGCACCTTTGTAACGTCCGCAGGATCGACCGGAATCCAGCCGTGACCTTTTAGATAAAACTCCGCCCTGCAATGCTGCGCACCCGAGATATGGCTGACGCCGTCTTTAGGCGCGGCGCCCATTTGAGCGCTAAACCTCGACGCGCCGACGCGGATGCCAAACATCTCTCTTGCGGCTATGCCCTGTGCGCGGCAAAGTGCGACGAAAACACTATTTATGTCGGTGCATTTGCCGCTTAGCTTGCCGCTACTTAAAATTTGCTTCACGTCCCCTAAGCCGCAGCCTAGTACACTGTTATCGCGCTGCATAGTGTTCGCCACCCACGTATAAATCGCGCGCGCCTTTTCCAAATCGCCCTTTATGCCGCCTGCGATCTCGTCTGATTTTTGCTTAACGACGCCGTCGATTTGAATCTGCGCACTAGGCTCTAAAAACTTCGCTACCTCGGGGCTAAGCTTTTCGTTCGGATTAAATTTTACCTTGCTAAAGTCGGTATTTCGCTCAAAGGTCTCGACGCTAAATTTAATGTTTAGCGTGGGCTTTGCCACCCCGACGTAGCCGGCATAGAGCGTCGGAATTTCGCCATAGTCCACGGACGGATCGTTGAAATTGCCGTCAAATTTTATGTCGCTTACCTTTTGATACTCCGTGATAAGAGGAAGCGGTATCCAAAGCCGCGTCTGCTTACCCTTCTCCAAAATTTCGTGATTTAGCGATAGCCCGAAAGCTCTCTTTTTGCCAATGGCTTTTTCCCCGCCCAAAATGGTACTCGGAGTTGCCATAACGGCGCCTAAAATCGCAGTGTTTCTTAAAAAATCGCGTCTTTGCATGAAATGCCTTCAAAATAAAATGGCTAAGCCTTAGCCCTAACTTACGCGCGGATTTTAGCCTTTTGCGGCTTTGAAATCGCTAAATTTTAAAATTCCGCAAGCCGTAAATTTTAAAATTCTATCCATATTTAAAATTTCAAAATTCCGCTCGCTTTAAAATTTTAGAATTTTACTCGACGCGGAATTTTAAAATTTCAAAATTTCGCCCAAAGACATAGCGCGAAATTTCGCCCAAGCGGGCATGATAGCCCGCAAACTAGGCGCGCAGGCAGTATGTATCGGTGGCACAGGCAAAACCACGCAAAAGCGCCGCTGTCGCAAAAACCAAGCGTGCGCTTAGATTAAACGGTTGAGCCTCGACGAAGCGCGGCGGCTTAGCTTAAGCAAATCGCGGCGGTAAAATGCAAGCCGCCAGAGGATTAAATTTCGCGCGAAAAATACTCGTAGATAAAATTTTTAGGCGAGTACGGATCTTTCGGCGTACCGCCCACTTCGCAATACGGATGCGAAAAAATTTCAATCGGGACATGCGCCGGGCGCGGATTTAGCACGATTTCGCGAGCGTAGTTAAAGCCCAGCCAGCACGGCTCCCAGTTACCGAAAAGATATTCGCGCACCCGCGCGAGTTTGGAGTCATCCTCGCTTAAGCCTTCGCCTAGGCGCACCTTTGTAACGTCCGCGGGATCGACCGGGATCCAGCCATAGCCTTTTAGATAAAATTCCGCTCTGCAATGCTGTGCGCCCGAAATTTCAAGCGCACCGCCACTTAGGGCGCCCATGACGCCCATTTCAGGCGAAAATTTATACGCCGTGCCCGTGCGGATGCCGTAAATAGCGCGCGCAGGAATGCCAGCTGCCCTGCAGAGCGCGACGAACACGCTATTAATATCGGCGCATTTGCCGCTTAGCTTGCCGCTGCTTAAAATTGTCGCTGCGTCGCCGCCGCCGCATGCGATCACGCTATTATCGCGACTCATATTTTTTGCGACCCACTCGTAAATCGCGCGCGCCTTTTCCAGATCGCCTTTAAGCGAGCTAGTGATCTCGTCTGATTTTTGTTTCGCAGCGCCTTCTACCGGAATTAGCTTTGAAGGCTTTAAAAACTCCTCGATCTCTGGGCTCAAGCGCTCGTTTTCATTAAAGCTTACCTTGCTAAAATCGGTGTTTCGCTCCGAAATTTCAATATCGAAGCTAAGCTCAAAATAATCATCCTCTTCGCCTACGACACCTTGCTCGCCGTATTTACCGACGCCTGCTCTTGCCTCTTTATCGGGTGCGAAGCGCGCGTAGTACGTGCTTATATGATCTCCGCAGATAGCCGACTCTTGCGCATTTGAGCGGGCATGATATTCGCCAAGCAACCTCTGATAGGGCTCTTGCAGCACTAACGGCAGCCAAAGCCGCACCTCTGCGCCACTACTTGAAATTTCGTGATTAAATCTGAGACTAAATTTTCTCGTTTTTGCTTCTTGCATTTTTTGCTCCTTTGCTTGAATTGCAAGTCGATTTTATCTCTTTGCGCCTTAAAATGGATAAAATTTTATGTTAAAATGGCGCTAAATTTGAAATTTTAGGATTAAAAATGGATCTGCAAAAAATCAGAGACGAGAACTTTAAAAAGCTGCAAAGCGGGCAAAACCGCGAAATTTTAAGTGCGATCGAGGCGCTGCAAATAGGCGAGTGCGGCTGCGAGTGCGGCGACGTCGTGCGTGCAAGCTTTAGCGCTAGCGCGGAGCAAGAGAATGAGATTACACGTATCGCGCGAGCGATAAAGCCGTGGCGCAAGGGGCCTTTTGCGCTGAATGATCTTTTTATCGACGCTGAGTGGCGAAGCTTCGTGAAATTTAACCTGCTGCGGCCGTTTTTAAATCTGAGCGGCAAAACCGTCGCCGACGTGGGCTGCAACAACGGCTACTATATGTTTCGCGCAAGCGAACTAGCGCCTGCGCGGCTAGTGGGGTTTGATCCGAGCGCGCTATTTTATCTGCAGTTTCGCTTCATCGAGAAATTCCTCCGCAGCGGCGCGAAATTTGAGCTTTTGGGCGTGGAGCATCTGCCCTTTTACGAGCATAAATTCGACACGATCTTCTGCCTCGGCGTCATCTACCACCGCAGCGACCCCGTAAAGATGCTAAAAGATCTGCGCGCCTCGCTAAATGCGGGCGGCGAAGTGTTTTTAGACACGATGTATATCGAGGGAGCAGGCGATTTCGCGCTGTGTCCGAAAAACAGCTACTCAAAAATTTCAAATATCTACTTCGTCCCGACTGTCGGCGCGCTACAAAATTGGTGCGAGAGGGCGAAATTTAGAGATTTTGAAATTTTGGCTCAAAAGCCCACGGATGCTAGTGAGCAGCGCAAAACGGAGTGGATCGACGGGCAGAGCTTGGAGAATTTCCTAGACCCGTTCAACGACTCGCGCACGATCGAGGGCTACCCCGCCCCGAGGCGTATCTATGTGCGGCTTCGGGCGTGATGCGCGCCTTTAAAAACGCGTAAAATTTACTGAATTTATCGACTCGCGGGGGAAAATTTTACGTTCGGCAGAGCGTGAAATTTGACTAAATTTAGCGAGCTTGAATTGGATTGGATCGCATTGTGGCGGTTAGAATCGATACGACGGCGCAAATTTTAAATTTCGCCTCGTGCGCTACGTTTTGCTCGGCGCGGCGGCACGAATTTTAAATTTTGCTTTTGCATTACGCTTTGCGTCTTGCGCACACGGCGGCGCGAAATTTTACTAAATTTAATCAAGCGGCGGTAAATTTTAAAATTTTATCTACGCAGCGCACGCCAATGCGCGCATCGTGCGAACGTAGCGCAGAATTCAACGCTCGCAGCGGCAAATAAAGCTGTAAATTTTGGCGCCTGCAATGCGAGCAAAGTTGCATAAATTCGGCTACCTACAAACAAAGCGGCATAAATTCCGGCGCCGACCCGCTTTACACCGCTTTACACCGCTTTACACCGCTTTTTGCGCGACAAAGCGCAATTAAATTTAAACGATCAGCGCTTTAAAAGCTGCAAAAAATATTTTAAATTTTGCCTCTCAGCCGCTAGGCTAGTATTTGCTCCGTGCCCCGGATATAGCGTAAAATCGCCCTTTATCTGCAAAATTTTATGCAAAGACTCTCTCATCTGCTCGCCGCTTGAAAAAGGAAAATCCCACCTGCCGATAGAGCCTTTGAATATGACGTCGCCGCTAAAGACCACGCCGCCTGCTTCGATCATACAGCTGCCCGGCGTATGTCCGGCAAAAAGACTAAATTTAACGTTAAAGCCTGCTATTTCAAAGCTTTGCTCCTGCCCTTTTACGAGTACGTCCGCTTCTATGGGCTCGGGCATCGTCTCAAAGGGATCCGCCCGCAGCATAAAGGCGTCGCTTTCGTGGATATAAATTTTAGCGCCCGCCCTTTGCAGCTTCGCGTCATCATAAACATGATCGAAATGCCCATGCGTATTCAAAACCGCGGCGATCTTTCCCGTATTTTGCATCACCCAATCAAAGCTGCCCTGCCCCGGATCGATCACCAAATCGCCCTGCTCGCCCTTTAGAATGTAGCAATTCGTCACATATTCGCCGAAAGCTTTTTTTAAAATTTGCATTTAAATCCTCCTTTTAAGCTTAAATTAAAGCCGTAATTTAGCCAAAAATAGTTAAAATTCGCGCAATTTAACGTAAAATTTTAAGGCTAAATATTATGTTTTTGGACGATTTGCTGCCGCAACTGACCGATTTTTTATCGGAGAGACTCGATGAAACGGGCGCGGACGCCTTTGTAGTAGGCATCAGCGGTGGGCTTGACAGCGCCGTGGTTTCTGCGCTTTGTGCACTTACCGAGATCCCCACTTACGGGCTTATCCTACCTAGTGCGGGTTCAAATTTAGAAAATATGGCAGACGGCATCTTTCACTGCGAATCCTTTAATATCCCCTACGAAATCCAAGAGATCGCGCCATTTGTAGAAAATTTTACCGCTTTAAATCCCGGTGCAAACCCGCTTCGCATCGGAAATTTTGCCGCGCGAATACGCATGAGCTTGCTTTATGATTACAGCGCGCAAAAACGCGGCGTAGTCGTAGGCACGAGCAATCTTAGCGAGAGGATGCTAGGCTACGGCACGATTTACGGAGATTTAGCCTGCGCGTTTAATCCGATCGGAGAAATTTTAAAAACCGATCTATTTAAATTTGCAAAAATTTTATGCATAGACGATGCGATCATCAAAAAAGCCCCAAGCGCCGATCTATGGGAAAATCAAAGCGACGAACGTGAGCTTGGATACAGCTACGAGATTTTAGATAGCGTGCTAAGAGATATTTTTTCGCACGAAGCGTTGCGAACGAAATTTCGCTCAGGCGAGCGAATAACCGCAAACGATCTAAAATATCTGCAAGACTCGCGCCACAATCAAGAGCTGGTAAAATTTGTCGTCCGTAGAATTCTTAAAAATAATTTTAAGCTTCGCGCGCCCGCGGTCGCTCGCATAGAGCCCGCACACTAAGGAGAGATTTATGAAAGAGATACCGTTTTATAAGGCTCAAATCGATAAAAAAGAGGAAGACTTAATCAAAAGCGCCCTCTACAACAGCGATATAAGATATAGCGAAATTTTTGAAGAGGATATTTGTAAGTACTTCGGCGTAAAGCACGCCGTATCTACCACGAGCGGAACGACGGCGCTGCATCTGGCGCTTTGCGCGATGGATATTAAGCGCGGAGATAAAATTTTATGCTCCGTAAATTCCTTCCCCAACGTCGCCGAAGTGATCCGCCACTTCGACGCAGAGCCCGTTTTCGTAGATATCGATCCGATAAGCTTTAATATCACGAGCGAGAGCCTTGCTCGCACGATAGATCAGAACCGCCACAAGAAGCTAAAATGCGCTTTCATCTCGCACATCGCGGGGCTTGCTGCGGATATAGACGCCATCAGCGAGGTCGCCAAAAGCGAAAATATCATCCTCATCGACGATGCGTGCCGCGCTATGGGCGCTACCTATAAAGGCGCAAAAATCGGAGCGCTTAAAAGCTCGCTAATATCGTGCTTTCAGATCAATCCTCAAGCGCAAGACGCGATCTCTACGGCGGGCTTTTTCGTTACGAACGACGATGAGATCGCAAACGCCGCACAAATTTTAAGAAACGGCGGCATTGTGGGAGATGCCTTTTACAAAGACGGCAATATGTCCTTTACCTACGACATCGATCGCATCGGTCAAAAATACGATCTTAACGCTATAAATTCCGCCTACGCGATCGCCCAGTTTGAAAAAACCGACGCCTTTATAAAGCGCCGCAAGCAGATCGCCGCAGCGTATCGCGAGCAGCTCGCAAACTGCCCTCACGTGACGCTTCCAAGCGACAGCGAGGAGCATATCTATACTCAATTCATCGTAAAGATCGACAAAAACCGCGACGATTTCGCCAAGGCGCTGATCTCGCGCGGAGTGAGCGTTTCGCTGCACTATGTGCCGGTGCATCTGCTAAGCTACTACAAAAACAAATATAATTACAAGGTCAATGATTTCCCGAATGCGCTTAAAAACTATCAGCAAATTTTATCCCTGCCGATCTATACGGCGCTTAGCGACGACGATGTGAGCTACATCTGCGAGCAGATCAAAGAAATAGCGCAAAATCGTGTTTAAACTCCTAATCGAGCGAAACTTATACGACCCGAGCCCCGCGTGGCTTGCGCTAGGGGTGATTTTAGCGCCGTTATCGCTGCTTTATACGCTTATCGTCTGCCTAAAAAGGCTCTTTACTAAGTCACAAAAATTTAAAATTCCAATAATCAGCGTCGGAAATTTAACCCTTGGCGGTAGCGGTAAAACCCCGCTGGTGCGGGCGCTTTTTAAAGAATTTAACGGGGGGCTCAAAACCTGCATCATTCTTCGCGGATACGGGCGTAAAAGTAGAGGCTTGCTCGAAGTAGCGCTCGACGGGCGGATACTTTGCGACGTAGAGCAAAGCGGCGATGAGGCGATGGAGTACGCGCTGTTTTTGCGCGGCGCAAACGTGATCGTCAGCGAAGATCGCGCCGCAGGGATTTTGCGCGCGCAAACTCTCGGCTTTGAGCTCGTGATCTTGGACGACGGATTTTCTAAATTTAATATCTCTAAATTTGATATCTTGCTACGCCCGCAAAGCGCGCCAAAGCTGCCCTTTTGCCTGCCGTTCGCCGCGTATCGCTACCCGCCGTTTTTTTATAAATTTGCGGATTTCATACCCGCACCCAGCGATATTTCGCAGGAGTTTAAAATTGTTTCGGCGGCGGATCTGCAAAGTAAGCTAAACGGCACGAATGAAATTTCAAATCCTGAGGACGAAATTTCAAATTCCGCTGCGGATAAAATTTCGGATTTAAATTTAAAAACCGCCGCGGATGAAATTTCAAATTTAAACCTCGCCGAGGATAAAATTTTAAATTCCAAAGAGGCTGGTTTTGAAAAATCCCGCACGATCTTAATCAGCGCTATCGCCAAACCTTGGCGCTTGCAAGAGTTTTTGCCGCTCGCAAAAGCCCACGCCTTCTTTCCGGATCATTACGATTTCAAAAAAGAGCAGATTTTAGAGCTGTTAAGGCGCGAGGATGCGGAGCATATCCTTTGTACGGCGAAAGATTACGTGAAATTGAAGGATTTAAGCGCGGAAATTTCGGTGATTTTGCTAAATTTAAAGCTAAGCGAAAACTTTATCCGCGAAATTCAAAACTACATAAACCAAGCTATGATAAAATAAGGTTTTTAAAGGAATTTTATGATAAAAAAGAGCAAAACCGCCGAAGTCATCATCTCCGCGCTGCCCTATATCCGTAAATTTAGAGATAAAATTTTCGTCGTCAAATACGGCGGCGCGGCGCAAACCGACGATACGCTTAAGCTTGATTTTGCCCGCGATATCGTGCTTTTGCATATGGTCGGCATCAAGATCATCGTCGTGCACGGCGGCGGCAAAAAGATCAATCAGACCCTGGATAAGATCGGCGTGCGCAGCGAGTTTAAGGACGGGCTTCGCATAACGAATAAAGACGCGATCGAAATTACCGAGATGGTGCTAAGCGGCGCGGTGAATAAAGAGATTACGGCGCTTTTGAACCAAAACGGCGCGCCAGCGATCGGCATTAGCGGCAAGGACGGCGGGCTTTTGAGGGCAAAATTCCTTGATGAGAAGAAATACGGCTTCGTAGGCGAGATCACCGAGGTAAACACCAAGCTGATAAACGACCTGCTGCAAAAGGACTATCTGCCGGTGATCGCCCCGCTTGCGGGCGGCGAGACGGACGAAAACGTGAGCTTTAATATCAACGCCGATCTCTGCGCCAGCAGGATTGCAGCCGCGCTAAAAGCGAGCAAGGCGATATTTTTAAGCGACATTGACGGCGTGCTTGATAAAGAGGGAAATTTAATCAGCAAACTCGATGCCGCGCTCATTTCGAAGCTTAAAAAGGACGGCACGATCGCAGGCGGCATGATCCCAAAGGTCGATGCGTGCCTGCAGTGCGTGCGAAACGGCGCAAGTGCCGCGCATATCATCAACGGCAAAATTCCGCACTCGATCCTGCTTGAGCTTTTCACGGACGGCGGCATAGGAAGTTTGATAAAGGAAGAAATTTAAGCGCGAGCGCAGAGGCGGCAGGCTTAAAGCGGCAATGCCGCAAGTCCGTGCAAAAAGTCTAAACGATCAAATTTAAAGCGCCTAGGCAGGCGTAAATTTTAAAATTTTAAAAAGGAAAAAGATGAAACTGGTTTCAACGAGAGATTTTTCGCAAAAAGCGGATCTTAGCTACGCGCTGCTAAATCCGAGCGCGAGCGGCGGCGGGCTTTTCAGCCCCGAGCGGCTGCCGCTTTTAAGCGAGGATTTTTTAAAGCAGTGCGAGGATCTGAGCTACAAACAGATCGCGCTTAAAATCATCGAGAGCTTCGATTTTGACGTAAGCAGCGAAGTTTTTGAAAGCGCACTAAAGCGCTACGATAAATTCGAAAATCCCGCCTGCCCCGTCCAGATCAAAAAACTAAGCGAGAACGCCTATATTTTGGAGCTTTACCACGGCCCGACGCTTGCATTTAAGGATATGGCGCTACAGCCCTTCGGCGCGCTTTTAAAAAGCATCGCAAAATCCAGGAATGAAAAATTTTTAATAATGTGCGCCACGAGCGGCGACACGGGGCCTGCGATGCTGGAGGCTTTTGCGGACGACGAAAACATCAAAGCGGTCTGCCTCTACCCGCAGGGCGGCACGAGCGAGATACAGCGCCAGCAGATGGTCAAACAAAGCGCGGCAAATCTTAAAATTTTAGGCGTGCGCGGCAACTTCGACGATACGCAACGCGCGCTAAAATCGCTACTGGCTGACGAGGATTTCAGAAACGAGCTCGCGCGAGCGAATTTAAATCTAAGCGCCGCAAACTCCGTAAATTTCGGCAGGATTTTATTTCAGATCATCTACTACCTCTACGCTAGCATCTATTTCTCAAAGCACGGCGTATTGAGCCCAGATCAAAATTTAAAGCAAAGCGATCAGTGCGCGGCGTGCGGCAAAAATTTTGGCTCCGCAGCGAGCGCAAGCGGCGCGCAGAGCGTAAAACAGGGTTCTAAATTTAACACCTTCGACGTCATAGTGCCTAGCGGAAATTTCGGCAACGCGCTGGGAGCGTATTTCGCCAAAAAAATGGGCGCAAAGATCGGCAAAATCAAGATCGCTTCAAACGCGAACAATATCCTAACCGAGCTTTTTACGCGCGGCATCTACGATCTGCGCGGGCGCGAGCTCATCCGCACGATCAGCCCTGCGATGGATATTTTAGTTAGCTCCAACGTCGAGCGGCTGCTTAGCGATATGTTCGGCGATGCGCGCACGAGCGAGCTGATGCAGAGCCTGGCGCGAGATAAATTTTATAAGCTTAGCGCGAGCGAGCTTGCGAAGCTTCGGGAGATTTTTGAGGCGGATTTTTGCGACGATGCGCAGTGCGCTAAATTTATCAAGCAAGAGAGCAGCCGCGGCGTGCTGATCGACCCGCACACGGCGACCTGCTTTAAGCTGCTTGACGAAAGCCGCCTAAATCTCGTCATCTCGACCGCGAAGTGGATTAAATTTACGCCGTCGATGATCGGCGCGATCAAAGGCAGAGCTTGCGAGGACGAAAGGGCCGATATGATCGCGCTTTCGAAGGAATTTCACAGCGACATTCCGCCACAGATCTCGCGCCTTTTTAGCGCGCCGCAGGTGCACTCCAGCGTCGTGGAGCAAAGCGAGATCAAAAACGCCATAATGGAGTGGATCAAAAAATGATAGTAATCCCCGCGCGCCTTGCTTCGACGCGCTTTAAAAATAAAATTTTATGTGAGTTTGATGGCGTTCCGATGTTTATCAAAACGGCTCAAAATGCCGCCAAGGCAGACCGCGTGCTAATCGCCGTGGATGAGCCGCAAATTTTGAAGATTGCGCAAGATTACGGCTTTGACGCCGTTCTCACCGCGCGCGAACATCAAAGCGGTACCGATCGGATCGCTGAAGCGGTCGCAAACGCAGCACTTGCGGAGAACGAGATCATCATCAATATCCAAGCCGACGAGCCCTTTTTCGAGAGCGAAAATTTGATTAAATTTAAAGATTTCGCCAACGCCATGATCACGCAAAAGGGCGCATTTATGGCAAGCTGCTATAAATACATAAGCCAGCAGGCGGCCGAAGATCCAAATTTAGTCAAGCTCGTGCTCGACAACGCAGGCTTTGCGATCTATTTTTCGCGCTCGCTCATCCCCTATCCACGCGCGGCATGCGAGTGCTACCTCGGACACATCGGTATATACGCATACAGCGTGCGAAATTTAAAGCGGTTTTGCGCCCTGCCCGCCTCGGTGCTAGAAGATACCGAAAAACTCGAGCAGCTTCGCGCCATAAGCGCGGGCGAGAAGATCGCGATGCTAGGTATCGAAACTGCGAGCATCGGCATCGACACGCCGGCTGATTACGAGCGCGCGCTAAAGGAGTTCGGCAATGGAATTTAAAATTTACTCGTTATGCGGCGCAGCGTTTGGAGCGCGGGGGGCCGCCGCGGAGCGTAAAATTCTAGCGGAATGCGAAATTTTAGCATCGCGCGAAATTTTAAAATTTAAAGATGCGAGCGCAAGATGAATTACGATGAATACAGATCCGCAGTAGATACGCTAAATGCATGGGCGCGGGCATATTACACCGACGATCGGCCGATCGCAAGCGACGAGGAGTACGACGAGCTTTATTCGCAAGCGGAGAAATTTGAGGAGCAAAACCCCGAGCTCGCGCTGCCGTACTCGCCTACGCGGCGCATCGGAGGCGCGATCAGCGAGGGCTTTTCCAAGCTCGCTCACGGCGCGCAGATGTGGTCGATGGAGGATATTTTCGACGACGCGGACCTTTTGGCGTGGCTAGCTCGCGGCGAGAAGAGCGGCGCGCAGTTTTACGTCGAGCCAAAATTTGACGGCGCGAGCTTAAATTTGACCTACGAAGGCGGCGTGCTGATAAGCGCGGCGACGCGCGGCGACGGGCTTATAGGCGAGGACGTGACGCAAAACGCAAGAGCGATCAAATCGGTGCCGCTTCAGATCCCCTACGCGCAAAGGATCGAGATCCGCGGCGAGACGCTGATCGCAAAGAGCGATTTTGACGCGCTAAACGACGAGCGCGCCGCAAACGGCGAGAGCCTGTTTTCAAACCCGCGCAACGCCGCCGCAGGAAGCCTACGCCAGCTAGATAGCGCGATCGTAGCGAAGCGGAAGCTAAAATTTATCCCGTGGGGAGTGGGCGAGCATTCGTTAAACTTTGCGCTGCACTCGCAGATAATGGAGTTTGTGCGTAGCCTAGGTTTTTTGCGCGACGAGTTTTGCCGCATCTGCAAGAGCGCGAGCGAGATCAGGAGTGCGTACGAGGCGCTACATAGCATGCGTGCAAGCAAAGATCTAATGCTAGACGGCATGGTAATCCGCGTAAACGAGCTTTCAAAGTGTGCGCAGATGGGCTATACGGTAAAATTCCCGCGCTTTATGGTCGCGTATAAATTCCCCGCGATCGAAAAGGTAACGCGGCTGCGCGAGATCAATCTGCAGGTCGGCCGCACCGGCGCGGTCACTCCCGTAGCCGTCGTAGATAGCGTAAATATCGACGGCGCGAACGTTTCAAGCGCGACGCTTCATAATTTCGACGAGATCGCGCGGCTTGGGCTGATGAAAAACGATTTCGTAGGCATCATCCGCAGCGGCGACGTGATCCCGAAGATCACGAGCGTTTACAAACAGCGCAGAGACGGCACGCAGAGCGAAATTTCGCGCCCGGATCACTGCCCGGTTTGCGGCGAGAGGCTGCTTGACGAAGGCGCGCTCATAAAGTGTCAAAATCTCGATTGCAAGGCGCGTGTGATAGGCTCGCTGATCTATTTCTGCTCCAAAAAATGCATGAATATCGAAGGGCTAAGCGATGCAACGATCACGCAACTTTTTGAAAGCGGTAAAATTTCAAAGATCGGCGACATTTACGCCCTCGGCGCGCAGGATTTGGCGGATCTTGAGGGCTTTGCGGATAAAAAAATTTCAAACCTTTTGGGCGCGATAAACGCGAGCAAAAACGCGCCGCTTGAGCGCTTCATCGCTTCTTTGGGGATCGAACACATCGGCGAGGTGGCCGCGCGCAAGATCGCCGCAGCATTCGGGCAGGATTGGCTGGATGCGAGCGAGGATGAAATTTTGCGCCTGGAGGGCTTTGGAGAGGCGATGGTAAGGAGTCTAGCGGAGTTTTGCAAGATAAATCGCGAAAAAATTCTAAATCTAAGCGAAATCATCAACCCGCGTGAGCCCGAGATACAGACTACCAAAAGCGCCTTCACGGGCCGCAGCGTCGTCATCACCGGCACGCTCAGCCGTCCGCGCGACGAGTTTAAGGCCAGGCTTTTGGCGATGGGCGCGAAGGTGCAGGGCTCGGTATCTGCCAAGACCGACTTCGTGCTTGCGGGCGCAGAAGCGGGCTCCAAGCTACAAAAAGCTCACTCGCTTGGCGTGCGGGTGATCGACGAGAGCGAGTTTGAAGCGCTAGCGAGCCTGGCGACGCTCGGCGCAAATCTGCCTGATAAGAGCGAGCCTGAAGCGCTTGCAGGGAGCGGCGAGTGAAGGTTATTTGCTTGGCGCCAAACCCGCACGTAAACGGCGCGGGGTTAAATTTTAAAAGCAAGCTCCATCCTGCAGCGCTTGCGTATTTTACAAAGCGCGAGAATTTTAAAAATTTTGTAGCGCATGAGCAAGCGGTAAGAGCAAAAGCGACAAATCGAGCGGCCGCTGTAAGATCGCTGGGCTTTAAGGCGCGTGCAAAAGCGGCAAACCGAGAGGCGATTTCTGCTAGGCGTGTGGGCTCCGCCTGCAGCGGCGCTAAAACGGCGCGCACGATGCCGATAGATACGGCTGCAAGCAAGAATATCTCAAATTTTGCGGCGCTAAAACACTGCGCCGATAGGAAAAATTTTAAAATTTTCGCTAGCGATAAGATAAAATTTGCAACGCACGGCGAGCCAAAATTTACAATGCACAGTATAGTTAAATTCGTGGCATGCAGCTTAAAATTTGAGCCTTGCGGCACTGCTACGCGCGACTTTGCTTTGTGCGATAAAATTTTAAGCTCAAGGCCGCTCAAAAGCTGCACAAGCTTTAAAATTTCATTGCAGCGCGGAGAAAAAGCAAAATGAGATTTGATCTGCTCGTCGCAAACACGCTTAAAATCAGCAGAAATCAGGCTACCGCACTGATAAAACAGGATAAAATTTTGCTGCGAGGCGCCGTGCAAAATAGACCCTCTGCGCAGATCGCGCCCGAGCAGAGCGGCGAAATCAGCGCGACCGATCAAATTTACGTAAGCAGGGGCGCGCTCAAGCTTGCGGGCTTTTTGGATGAGCTAGCCGAAAACGGGCTTTTGGCGAGCTGCGCCGCAAATTCGCCTAACTCGGCGGCAGAAATTTCAAAGCCGT
>NZ_CALKTS010000309.1 GCF_937997595.1 uncultured Campylobacter sp.
TGCCGGCGGCGTTTTCCATTAAAATTTGCTCGCTAAGTCCAAATTTTGCGCTTGCTCGCGCATCGAGTTCTGCGGTGCTAAAGAAAATTTTTTTCAAATTTCGCTCCTTATGCGAAAGCTAAGAGCCTCCAAAATATGCGCTTTGGCGATGACTTCGGCGCCTGCTAGATCGGCGATAGTGCGGGCAAGCTTTAGCGTCTTATTTACGCCGCGCTGCGAAAGATCGTAGCGGGTAATCGCCGTTTGCAAAACCTCTCGCGCAGCGCTTTCGCAGACGCAAAATTTTTCGGTCTCCTCGTCGCGCAGCTTTGCGTTTAGCTCGCTCTGTCCGCGAGCCTTTTGTGCGCGAAACGCCAGTAGCACCGCATCCGCCATCTCCTCGCTACAAACGTCGCTTCTGTCGTCTGCGCCGGTCTCATCCATCGCGACGTATATGTCGATGCGATCGAGCAGCGGCGCAGAGATCGTGTTTTTGTAGCGCCTGATGTCATTTAGCGAGCAGGTGCAGGTGAGGTTTTTGGAGAATAGATTTCCGCACGGGCAGGGATTTTGCGCCGCTACGAAGATAAATTTCGTTTGGTATTCGACCTTGGAATTTACGCGCGAAATCAAAATTCTATTATCCTCCAGCGGCTCGCGCAGGCTCTCTAAAATTTGCTTGCCGAAGTGCGGTAGCTCGTCGAAAAACAGCTCGCCGCCGTTTGCAAGCGCGACCTCGCCGATCTTTGCGCCGCTACTGCCGCCGCCGAAAATGGAGCTGCGCGTGCTGGTGTGGTGCGGTGAGCGGAAGGGGCGCAGCGCGCTAAAATCGACGTCTTTGTTATTTAGCGACTCGTAGGCGCACGAGAGTAGCACTTCGCCCAGGCTCTGCGGCGGCAGAATTCTGGCTATCCGCTTGGCGCACATGCTTTTGCCGCAGCCCGGGCTGCCCTCAAAGAGGATGTTATGCATGCCGCACGCAGCGATCAGGCTCGCGCGCTTGGCGCGCTTTTGCCCTTTAACGTCTTTGAAATTTAGCGAAAAATCGCGGTTGGGGACGTAAATTTGCCCGTCAATCTCCACGACGTTTTTAAAAAGCGGATGGGTTTCTCGCATGAGTCTGCTTGCGGCGAATTCCTCGTCTAAAAAAAATTTGACCGCATCGTTTAGGCTATCCACCGCATAAACGTCGTAGTTTGGGATCGTGCAGGCCTTTAGAGCGATACTTTGCGGCACTAAAATTTTAGCGCGCTTCACCTTCGTGCTTAAAAAAAGCAGGATCGAAAAGAGGCTCGCCGTGCTCTTTAAGCTGCCGTCTAAACCGAGCTCGCCGAAGACGAAGAAATCGCCGTCGATGCGCTCTTTTTGCAGCGCGATTAGAAGCGCGATCGCAAGATCGAAGTGCGAGCCGTTTTTGGGCGTGTCGGAGGGGGAGAGATTTATGATGATTTTGGATGCGGGAAATTTAAAATTTAGGCTCACAAGCGCGGCTTTTACGCGGCTTTCGCTCTCTTTTATCGTAGCGCCCGCAAGGCCAACGATATTAAATCCTGGCAGCCCCCGCACGAATGTCGATTCAACCTCTACGGGGATCAGAGCATCCGTGAAGGCAGCGCATTTTAGGGATTTCATTTCGATTTTTCTTTTAGGCTTTTTTTGAATTCTTTATCAAATTTTTTGCGTTTGTTGTATCCGATGCGCTCGATGAAAAGATGTCCGTCGAGGTGATCCATCTCGTGCTGGATACAGACGGCTAGCAGCTCGCTAGCGTCCATTTGCTGGGTATTGCCGGCGCGGTCTTGAAACTGCACCGTAATAAACTCGGCGCGCGTAACGTCCTCATAAAAACCTGGCACCGAGAGGCAGCCCTCCTGGTAAACGACCTCGCCTTCCTTTTTTAGAATTTGCGGATTGATGATCTCGATGAGGTCCTTTTTGTCTTGGATTTTTTCCTCATTGGCTAAATTTATAATCAAAGCGCGCACGGGCTTGCCTACCTGGATGGCGGCAAGGCCTATGCCGTTTTTTGCGATCATCGTCTCATACATATCATCCAAAAGCTCGCCCAGCGCCGCGTCGAATTTCACGACCTCGGTCGATCTTTGATAAAGCTTTTTATTCGGATAGGTAAGGACGTCCAGGATCATCTATTTAAAGCTCTTTTGAAGTACTTGATCGATCAGTCCGTATTGCACGGCATCCTCGGCGCTCATAAAAAAGTCGCGATCGGTGTCCTTTTCGACCTGCGCAAGATCTTTGCCGGAATTTTGCGAAAGGATGCCATTTAGAATTTCTTTCATTCGTAAAATTTCTTTGGCTTGGATCTCGATGTCGGTAGCCTGACCCTGCGCGCCGCCAAGTGGCTGGTGGATCATTATGCGCGAGTTTGGAAGCGCGTAGCGTTTGCCTTTGGCTCCGCAGCTTAGCAAAAATGCCCCCATCGACGCCGCTTGACCGATACAGATCGTGCTTACGTCGGGTTTGATGTAATTCATCGTGTCATAAATGCTAAATCCGCTCGTAACTACGCCGCCCGGGGAATTGATGTATAGATAGATATCCTTATCCGGATCCTCCGCCTCCAAAAACAGAAGCTGCGCGACGATCGAGCTTGCCACCGCGTCGTCGATCTCGCCGCTAAGCATTACGATACGGTCTTTTAGCAGCCTTGAGTAGATGTCGTAGCTGCGCTCTCCGCGACTAGTTTGTTCGATAACGTAAGGAATCACCATCTATTCGCCCTTCTCTTCTTTTTTGCCCTGCTTTGAGAAAATATCGTTAAATAGCTTTTCCTCTATAAGTGCCATTTTAACGGCCGGCAGCATGCCGTTGTTGCGGTATCTATTTAGATGCTCCTTCGGATCGGCGCCGTATGTGTAGGCCTCCATATAGACCGCCTGAACGAGCTCCTGATCGCTCACGTCGATCTTGCGTTTTTTGGCTAGCTCGTCGATTAGGAATGTCAGTTTGACGCTGTTTTCGGCAGCCTTTCTAAACTCTTCGCGCTTTTTATCCAGGGCGTCTTTGTTGTTTTTAAATTCCTCGATCTGCTCTTTTGAAAAGCCGCTCCAGGCGTTGTTAAACTGTAAATTTATCTCCTGCTCGACGATCGCTTTTGGAAGCGCGAAGTTAAATTTCTCGGCGAGCGCGTCGGCAAATTTAGGCTTTAGATCCTCATTTATCAGCTTTTGAAGCTTATCGTTTTTGATGCGCTCTTTGATGCGCGCTTCAAATTTCTCCTTGCTCGGTTCCGCTTCTCCCGGAAGCGCTTGCTTTAGCTCCTCCTCGCCGAGCTCTTTGGCGGGTTTTTTAGCTTGAATTTCATGAAGCTTGACTTTAAAGATCGCGTCCTTGCCGGCTAAGCTTTTCGCGCCGTAATTTTCGGGAAATTTAACCGCTACGTCGCGCTCCTCGCCCACTCTAAGTCCGATCATTCCGTCCTCAAAGCCCGGGATGAATTGATTTGAGCCGATCTGAAGGACGTAGTCCTGCGCCTTGCCGCCATCGAATGGCTTGCCGTCTACGAAGCCTTCGAAATCAAATTTTGCAAAATCGTCTTTGGCTAGAATTTTTTTGTTGGTTTTAGAAAGCGGCGCGATCATCTGCAAAAATTCCGCTACTTTCTCGTCGATCTCTTTTTGAGTAACGCGCGGGCTGCTAAATTTAGGGATCAGCTCCTCGTATCCCTCGACGTTAACCTCGGGCCTGAAAGAAATTTCGATCTCCACGTCGATGTCGCCTTCTTTTTCGTCAAATTTAGAAAAGACCGGCTCGGATAAAATTTCATCTTGTTTTTTCTTTAAAATTTTAAGAGACTCATCGATCATATCTTTAAGAAGTTCCTGCTTTGCATCGCCCTCAAGCTGTTTGCCGTATCGCTTCAAAACCACTGCGGTAGGCACTTTGCCCTGTCTGAATCCGTCGATTCTTAGCTGCTTGGAGGCCTTTTTGGCTAGCTCTTCTACTTTGGCTGCGATCTGCTTTGCTTCGATCTTGCTCGCAGCTACCGCATTCGCGGCGTCTTTCATTTTTGCTTTTACTTCCATAAAATTCCTTTAGAAAATTTAAAAATAGCTCGTAATATATCAAAAAATTTCTTATTTAAAGTATAAATTCCTAAAATTTGCCGAGCCTAAGCGGCTCGAGGCTTTTAAATTTTAAAATTTTTAAAAGCCCGCCTTGAAATTTAAAGCGGGACTAAGGCTAAAATTTTACCGATACGTTAAACATAAACTGCCGCGCGTAGCCCATCTGAATAGGTATCACGCTCGTGGTTGTGCCGGTTGAGGATGAGGTATAGTATTTTTTGTCGGTCAAATTTTTGACATTGAACGAAAAATTCGTATTATAGCCCGAAATTTTAGTATCGTAGCTCACGAAGGCGTCATAAACTACGGCGTGAGGCAGCTTAAACGTCGTTCCTGCGGGCACGTTCGGTAGGTTCGTGCGCATATAGTAGGTGTACCACGAACCGAAGTATCGCGCGCCGCCGCCCAGCCTAAGCCCCTTTGCGCCTAGATGCGCGAAATCGTAGTTGGCAAATAGGCTTGCTTGGTGCTTTGGCGTCGCTTCCAGCGGTTTGCCGATTAGCACCGCAAAAGCGCCGTCGTCCTCGCGCACCCTCGTTTTGGTGTATGCGTAGCTCGCCGACATGCTAAGTCCCTGCGTCACGCGCCCGTTTATATCGAGCTCAAATCCTCGCGAACGAGCCTTGCCGATCGTCTCACTTATATTATTTACCGTTCGCAGGATGTTTCTTTTATCGATATTAAACACCGCCGCACCCGCAGTGACTCGATCGTTTTGAAATTTAGTGCCGAGCTCCACGGATTTGCCTTCCTCCGGCTTTAGATCGCCGCCTATCGCCTCGCCTATGGACATCTGCGGCGTGAAGCTTTGCGCGTAGTTAGTATATACCGACCACTGCGGGCTCAACAGGTACAAAAGCCCGCCCTGATAGGTCGTAGCGGCCTTTTTCTGATCGGTACTGTTCGGCCCTTGCCAGCTTTGTTTGGCTACTTGATCGTAAAATTCCCTACGCACGCCCAAAGAAAGTATCAACTCGTCGGTTAAATTTATATTATCTTGGGTGTAAAGCCCGATCGTTCTTAGCTTTTGATATTGTATTTTTGGCTCTCTATCGTTCGTTAAGACGGCGCCCGAAGCGGTCTGTCCGGTAAGCATATTGATGCGCCCTGCGGTGCCTTTTAGCGCGCCCGGGCGGTATCTGTAGTAGTTTTTGTAATCCGTGCCGAAAAGGACATCGTGCTTAAGCGGGCCCGTTTCAAATTTGCCGTTTAGCGTGACGCTTGCTGCGTGCGTGCGGTGTATGAAATTATCGTAGTAGTTATACGATCGCGTCGTGCCGGTAAGGCCTTGGGGCGTGAATGGATTGTTCGGACGGACGTAGCCGTATTCGTGCTTGCTGCGCGAGAAAGCGTAAGCGCCTTTTAATATCCAATCCTCGTTAAATTCTTTCTCAAAGCCGAAATCAACCGTATCGAGCTTGCTTTGTAGTTTATTTACCGGCTCGTCGAAGCGGACTTTGCCGCTGCCGTAAATTTTACCCGTACTCGGCACCAAAAATGCGCCGCGATCCACCGGATCGGTAGAGCGGCTATGGGTGTAGCCTAAGCTTATCGAATAATCGTCTCCTTGATACGCAAGCGACGGCGCAAAGAGCGTGTTTTTTATACCGCCGAAATTTCGCCAATAATCCTTCGCGTAGTAATCGAATATAAATCTATACGCAAAGCCGCTATCTGCGATCGGTCCTGTAGTATCAAATCCCGCGTCCCAATAGTTGCGATTGCCCAGCCCGCCCCAAATTTCATTTATAAACTCATACTGCGGCTTTTTAGTTACCATGTTTATGACGCCGCCTGGTTGCTGCGCACCGTAGAGCATACTTGCGGGCCCTTTTAGAACCTCGACGGATTGAATAGTTTTATTGTAGTTGTGCATCACGGCGCCCGGTACGCCGTTGCGCATAATCGAGCCGTCGCGACCCTCGCCGAAGCCACGCTTGATGATCGCATCGAAAATATTTCCCGTCGTATTTGCATAGCTTATGCCGCTTACGTTTTGTAGCGATTCCGCTAAGGTTTCTGGCTTTTTGTCCTTTAGATGCTGCTGCGTTACGACATTTACGGTTTGCGGAATTTCTAAAATTCTCTTAGTCGTCTTGCCGATCTCACTGCGTACGGCGCGGTAACCGTCGTCGTTATTCGCCCATTCTACGACCTCGATATCGCCTAGGTTTTCGCCCGAGGCGGAGCTTGCCGCGGCGTTTTGTTCGGCGCAAGCAAAGGAAAAAAGCGCCAAAGTCGCGCCAAAACTCATCTTAAATTTCATTACCGAACTCCTTGTAGATAAAGCTTATCAAAACGATGGATTTTAAACAAAAATTTCTTAAATTTAAATATATTATCATTAACATAATGAGATTGATAAAATTTCGCGTGGAATTTTAAAATTTATCAGCGTTATAAAAGGCGTTTTTGAGTAATATCGCGCATCGATCTTTAAAGGAATTGCTAAAAATGGACGAAAAAAGCCGAGCGAAATTTGAAAGCTGCGTCTCGCAGATGCTTGAAATTTTAGGCGAGGATCCGAAGCGCGACGGGCTCGCAAAGACGCCTGAGCGCGTGGCTAAAGCCTATGAGTTTCTAACTAGCGGCTACGAGCTGGATCCAAAAGAAATTTTAAACGACGCGCTGTTTGAGAGCAGCAATAATGAGATGGTTTTGATAAAAGATATAGAATTTTATAGTCTCTGCGAGCACCATCTGCTGCCGATCATCGGGCGCGCGCACGTCGCGTATATCCCGAATAAAAAGGTCGTGGGGCTTAGTAAAATTCCGCGTATGGTAAATATTTTCGCGCGCAGGCTGCAGATCCAAGAGCAGCTTACCGAACAGATCGCAAGCGCAATCCAAGAGGTGATCCATCCGCTCGGCGTGGGCGTGGTGCTGCAGGCGCGGCACATGTGCATGGAGATGCGCGGCGTGCAAAAGATCAACTCGACCACGACTACGTCGGCGCTTAGGGGACTTTTTATCAGCCGAAACGATACGCGTAAAGAATTTTTCGATCTAATAAATTCTCCGAAAACTTTCGGTTTTTAAAACGGCAAGCGTTAAAGAAAAATTTAGCAATTATGTTATATTATCGTGCGAAATTGATAAAAGAGCGAAATTGTCTGATTAAATTTCAGGCAAATTTTAGAAAGGAATTTTATGCAGCGCGTTTATTTGGATAATAACGCCACTACGATGGTCGATCCCGAAGTTTTTGAGGAGATGAAGCCGTTTTTTTGCGATAAATACGGCAACCCAAACTCCCTTCACAGCTTCGGAAGCGAGACTCACCCCGCGCTAAGAACCGCGATGGATAGGCTCTATGCGGGACTCGGCGCTGCGGATGCGGACGATATCGTCATCACAAGCTGTGCGACCGAGAGCAATAACTGGGTTTTAAAAGGAATTTACTACGATAAAATTCTAACCGGCGAGAAGGATAATATCATCATAAGCTCCGTCGAGCACCCCGCAATCAGCGCGACCTGTGCTTTTTTAGAAAAAACCTGCGGCGTAAAGATCACTCGCCTCGGCGTCGATAAAAACGGACAGATCGATCTTGAAGAGCTTGCCGAAAAAATTAACGACAAAACCGCGCTCGTTAGCGTGATGTGGGCAAATAACGAAACCGGCACGATCTTCCCCGTTAAACAGATCGCACGTATCGCACACGAACGCGGTGCGCTATATCACGCCGACGCGGTGCAGGCCGTAGGTAAGATAAAGGTAAACGTGCGCGATGCCGACGTGGATTTTTTAAGCCTTTCCGGGCATAAATTTCACGCTCCAAAGGGCGTCGGCGCACTCTACATCAAAGATAGTAAACCGCTTACGAGCCTGCTTCACGGCGGCGAGCATATGGGCGGGCGCCGCAGCGGTACGCTAAACGTCGCGGGCATCGTGGGGCTAGGTAAAGCTTTGGAGCTAGCGAATAAATTTATGGATTTTGAGCGCACTCAGGTAAGCAGGCTGCGCGATAAGCTGGAGGATGCGCTTTTGCAAATTTCAAACGTCAGCGTCGTAGGTGATCGCAGCATTCGCGTGCCAAACACCATCCTCGCCTCAATTCAAGGCGTCGAGGGAGAGGCGATGCTGTGGGATCTGAATAAAGCGGGTATCGCCGCTTCTACCGGCTCTGCGTGTGCGAGCGAGGCGCTTGAGAATAACCCGATAATGGAAGCGATCGGCGCAGATAAGGAGCTGGCGCATACGGCGCTAAGACTTTCGCTGTCGCGCTTTACGACGGAGGCGGAGATCGATTACGCGATCGAACATATAGGTAAAGCTATCGCTCGTCTGCGCGGAATTTCAAGCACGTTTGCTTACGCGCCGCAAGGTTATGAGAAAAATAAAGGATAAAAAATGGCAAAAAACAGTTTGATAAACGGCTCGATCTGGGAGCAATACTCGCAAAAAGTGCAGGACCGTATGAATAATCCTCGCTATATGGGCGAGATCACCGAGGAGGAGGCAAAGGCTAGAGGCGGTAAGCTAGTGGTCGCAGACTTCGGCGCCGAGAGCTGCGGCGATGCGGTGCGGCTGTATTGGTTGATCGATCCTAAAACCGATAGAATTTTAGACGCTAAATTTAAAAGCTTCGGCTGCGGCACGGCGATTGCGAGTTCGGATACGATGGCTGAGCTTTGTATCGGAAAGACCGTCGATCAAGCGGTAAAGATTACAAATTTAGACGTAGAGCACGCTATGCGCGATACTCCAGATGAGCCCGCCGTGCCACCGCAAAAGATGCACTGCTCGGTCATGGCATACGATGTCATCAAGCAGGCTGCAGCGAATTATAAGGGCGTCGATCCTGCGCATTTCGAGGACGAGATCATCGTGTGCGACTGCGCGCGCGTGAGCCTCGGCACGATCAAAGAGGTGATCCGCCTAAACGATCTTCATACGGTCGAGGAGATCACGCAATACACCAAAGCAGGCGCGTTTTGCAAATCCTGCGTGCGCCCGGGCGGACACGAGGAGAAGGATTACTATCTGGTCGATATTTTAAAGCAAACCAGAGAGGAGATGGAGCGAGAGAGGCTTCAAGCTCAAGCCGAGGCGAGTGCCGCTACTAGCGCGAAAGCGGGAGCGGAGATGAGCTTTGAGCAGCTAAATTTGATCGGTAAATTTAAAGCGGTCGAAGGGGTGCTTGACGA
>NZ_CALKTS010000310.1 GCF_937997595.1 uncultured Campylobacter sp.
GCGCCTGCTTAAATTCGCGCCGTTTCGGTTCGCTCGCAATCACATCTCGCCGCAGTAGCGCTTTAAATTTGCGCCGCCGCGATTGTGCGCATTCAATCGCTACGGCAAGGGTAAAATTTCAAAATCTAGGTCCATACGCGCCGATTTGCGCCGCCCAAAATCGCTCGGATCGAATTACGCTACCACAATTCGCGCAGACTAAAGCGCCGCCGCTTAAAAGCGCAAATTTTACCCCTCAAACGGCGGCGCGAAATTTCACTAAAATTTCATCTCTTAATTCGACGCGCGATTTATAAAATTTCACTCTCGCTAGGTCCTGAAATCTGCGGCTTAGGTAGCGCCAGGCTCTTTGCGGTCTTACTAAAAAGTATCAGATCCTCGGTGCTTTGCACGCTCCACGGCAGCCGTGAGAGCGCGAATTTGAAAATTTCAAAGCAGGAAACGGCATCGCTAAATGCGCGGTGGTGGACGTTTTGCACGCCTAAAAGCTCTTTTAGCGAGCCAAGGCCGTATCTTTGCGCCTCGATCGTGCGGCGCGCGAGCTCGACGGTGCAGAGCCTGCGATTTAAAAGCATCCCAAAGCCGCATTTTTGCAGGCTTGCGTCGATGAAGCCGTAGTCAAATTTGACGTTGTGCGCCACAAAAACGCTATCGCCTAAAAACAGCCTAAATCGCTCCAGCACGCTAGCTAGCGGCGGTGCGCCCACCAGATCGTCCGCGCAGATCCCAGTAAGCTCCGTGATATTTTCGGGCACGACGGGCGCATAAACGAAGCTCTCGAAGCGGTCCAACTCCTGAGTACCGCGCGTTTTTATCGCGCCGATTTCGATGATCTGACCATTTGAGAGCCCGCCGTTCGTCTCGATGTCCACGAAGCAAAAAATTTCATCCGAAATGTCCGTCTCACGGGTTTTGAGTGTGATTTTGCCGCTATCTAGCTTTATTATCTCTATGCCCAGCGCCCGCCACATTGAGAGGTCTTTGGGCTCGAAAAGCTCGGTAATTTCGGCAATATCGCTTGCTTTTGAGATAAAATCGTAATAATTTATGCTCTTTTGAGCCAGTAAATTTATGAGATTTTCGATTCTATGCGTCAAAATTTTACCCCTGTGCCTCGCCTAAATTTTAAGCGCACGGATCGCCTCCGCGTAGTCGTTTGAAGAAAATATGTAGTTGCCGGCCACCACGATGTCGGCGCCAGCTTCATCGATATCTGCTATATTCAGCCCGTTTACGCCGCCGTCGACCTCGATGAGGCATTTTGCACTTTTGCGATCTATCAACTCGCGCAGCTGTTTAATTTTCTCAAGCGCCGAGGGGATAAATTTCTGCCCTCCAAAGCCAGGATTAACGCTCATTAAAAGCACCATATCGACCTCGCCCAAGATAAACTCCAGCGCGCTAAGCGGAGTGTGCGGATTTAGCACGACCGCGGGCGAGACACCGCTACGGCGTATATGATCTATGAGGCGCAGCGGATGGCTCTCCTCCTCGATGTGGAAGCTAAGAAATTTCGGCTTTAGCGGTAAAAAAAGATCGACGAAAAACGGCACGTTTTTGACCATCAAATGGATATCTAAAGGCTTGCTGCTCGCCTTTGCCACGGCGCTCGCTACAAGCGGTCCGATCGTGAGATTGGGTACGAAATGTCCGTCCATCACGTCTACGTGAATGAGATCGGCGCCCGCTTCGCAGACTGCGCGGATTTCCTCCGCAAGCTTTCCAAAATCCGCCGATAAAATGCTGGGTGCGACATACATTAAGATTCCTTTAAAATTTCAAGATGCGGAATTTTACTTAGTTTTGTCATAAATTTCGCTAAATTTAAACCGCGGCGGATTTTAAGCATAATTTGAAATTTTTTCGCTATAATCGTCATTTATTTTAATCATCAAGGATTTATTATGGCAAGAAGATGCGCAATCACCGGCAAAGGTGCGATGGTAGGCAATAACGTCAGCCACGCAAATAACAGGACCAAAAAGAAATTCCAGGTCAATCTACGCACCATCCGCGTTCAGCTACAAGACGGCTCAACCAGACGAATCAAAGTAGCCGCCTCAACTCTACGAACTATGAAAAAACAATCAAAATAACCTCTTAAAGAGGAATTTATGTCTGTTTTGGACAAGATCAAGCGATTCCTCGACTGGTCCGGCTCGACTAAGCCGGACATCAACCTCTACACAGAAATTTACGACCAGCTACGACCTTTTCGCTTACCGCTGATAACCATCGTGCTGATGATGCTAATCGGCACATTAGGCTATGTCTTTATAGCAGGCTTTTCGCTCGTGGATGCCTTTTATCAGGCGGGTATGACCTTCACGACGGTAGGCTTTACCGAAGTAGCGCCGATATCGCCTGCGGGTAGAATTTTTACCGTCTTATTCATCCTCATGGGCTTTGGAACCTTTTCGTTTTGCCTGGGCGTCGTCGTCGAGGTCATAAAAAACGGCAAACTTCAAAATTTACTTAGGGAGCAACGAATGATCAACAACATCGCAAGGCTCAAGAACCACTACATTATCTGTTACAACAACATCTACTGCGCCGAGCTTGCCAAGCAGTTTCGCGAAAACCACCTACCCTTCGTGGTGATCGATCCAGATCCGAATTTAGCCAAAATCGCCGAGGAAAACCGCTACCCCTACTTCATCGTAGGCGAGCCGCACGTGGAAACCACGATGCTAAAGGCCCACCTCTCATCTGCAAAATCCGTCATCACGCTAAGTCCAAATTTAGCCGATAATATCGCAATAATCTCGCTCGTGCGCCTATACGAAAAGGAGCTTGGTCGCATCACCCCCTACTTCATCATGGCAAATAGCGATGATGACAGCGACACGCAGAGGCTAAAAAAGCTCGGCGCAAATTCTATCGTCTCGCCGTCCAAACTCGCCGCACAAAGGCTCTCTGCGATCAGCGTGCGCCCCGATATGGAAAACATTTTGGAACGATTTTTGTATAAAAAGGACTCTCTCATTGATATCGAAGAGATCACGGTGCCCGATTTTTCGTGGATCCGCTTCAAGCGCCTAAAAGAAACTCGCTTGCGCGATTTTACAAACGCCGACGTCGTGGGAATCAAAGAGCCCAACAGCCGCTTTATCCCGATGCCGGATGGTGACTATCTCATCGGTACTGGGGTGAAATTTTTAGTCATCGGCACGGCAGAGGGCATCCGCAACACTAAAAAACTCATCCGCAGCAAATACAAGCCACAGGAGATGAGATATGTTTAAAATCACTAAGCTCGAGGGCGGCTTGCAGAATGTCGAGGGCTTTTATTTTGACGGCGTAAATTCGGGCTTTAAAAAAGAGGGGAACGATCTGGGATTTATCCGCGCGGACGAACCCTTTGCCGTAAGCGCGATCTTTACGAGCAATAAATTTCAAGCCGCGCCGATTAGGCATTTCAAAAGGGCACAAGAGCGCGCGGGCGGGGAGCTTAAAACAAATTTTATCCTCGTAAATTCTAAAAACGCAAACTCGATGACCGGGAAGCAAGGCATCGCAGACATCGATGAAATTTTTAGCGAGCTTGGTAAAAAGACCGCTCTGATAAACCCCGTTATGAGCTCCACCGGCGTCATCGGATACCGCCTCAAAAAGGAAAAAATTATCGCCGCCGCGCAAAATTTTAACCTCTCGGCACGAAACTCGAACGCCCTAGCCACCGCCATTATGACGACAGATACGATAAAAAAGGAGCTTGCGTATGAAATTTCTTTAGAAAACGGCGAGAAATTTCACATCGCAGCCGTTTGCAAGGGCGCAGGTATGATCAATCCCGCGCTTGCGACCATGCTCTGCTTCGTCCTGACCGACGCAAAAATCCCGCGCGCGGATATGGACGAGCTGCTAAAAAAGGCGGCGGAGCAGAGCTTTAACACAGTAAGCGTCGACGGCGACACCTCCACCAACGATACGATTATGCTCTGCTGCAGCGCGAAATGCGCCTACGAAAAGGACGCCTTCGCCTCCACGCTAAACACCCTGACGCGCGAGCTTGCGCTGATGCTGGTAAAAGACGGCGAAGGCGCAACCAAGCTGGTGCGATTTAAAGTAAGCGGTGCCGCAAATGCCGAAGACGCTCGCACGGCGGCGAAGGCGCTAAGCAATTCGCCGCTTGTTAAAACGGCGATCTTCGGTGAAGATCCGAATTGGGGTCGCATAGCCTCGACCATAGGCGCCTGCGGCATCGAATGCGACGAAGAAAAGCTGCGCATCAAATACGACGACGTGCTGCTTTATGACGCGCAAAATCGCGAACTGGACGCCGCTCGCGAGACCGCGGCTCACGCCGTGATGCAGCAAAAAAGCTTTACGATCTGGTGCGATTTGGGGCTCGGAGACGGCGAGTTTAGTGCATACGGCTGCGATCTTAGCTACGACTACGTAAAAATCAACGCCGACTATAGATCATAAAGATTCACAGCTTACTCTTTCATAATAAAAATCTCGTCTCGAAAATAGCGAATAGCGGCAGGGCTTTAAAGCTCTGCCCTAAAATTTTATCATTTAAATTTGCCTGTTTTAAATTTTTAAATACTAAAATTTTACCTCTTAAAATTTGGAATCTCATGCGTGAAATTCAGTCTAAATTTGATAGCTGAAATTAGGTTTTAAGCGCTTTATTGATATACTTGAATAAATTTTTCAAAGGAGTAAAGTATGTTTCATGAATACAGAGATTTAATCACTGAGTTAAAAGGCAAAAACGCGCGATTTGATTCGCTTTTTGAGAAACACGACGAGCTGGATCACAAGATCGCCGACGCGCAGGCCGGCAGAGTGCATATGAGCGATCTGGAGATCGATGCGATGAAGAAGGAAAAGCTTCGCATAAAAGATGAGCTAGGCACCCTGCTAGCGCAATATAAAGCCGAAAAGGCAGATAAATAAAGCTGCTTGCGGCGAAATTAAGATGCAGCAGAGTGCTAGCAAGGCTAATTTCGCCGCTAAGCTTTAATCCGCGTTTAGAATTTTCTAATCGCAATAAGTTTAACCGCTTAAATTTGCCGCGCGCGATAGAGATATTAAAACAGCGCGCCAAAACAAGTTAAAATTTATACCGCACGCTTCACCATATTGACACCACTAAATAATTTTTACGTATCGGCTGCATCACTGCATATACCAACAATGCGGTATTAGCGTAATCAAATATAATTCGTTACGACCCTCTATCACCCCTTCCGCTTCCAAAAATATCTCTTGCTGAATATATTTTGCGCTATAGAGCAAATTAAAATTTACGCCGCATCGCCTTGCAGCCTGGCTTTTAAATTTTACTTTGCAGTGAGTATTTTCTAGCAAATTTCAAATCTTGCGTTTTGCTTATTGCGGGCGCAGTACCTACTTTTAAAATTCCGCATTTCGCAGAAATCTAAAGTGGCGCTAGAATTTTAAATTCCCGTTCGCGCTAGCCGCGAAATTTCAAATTCGCAGACTTCAAACAAGCGCTAGTTTATGCTAGAGCCTACTTTAATCTCTTCAAAGAATTTAGCTAAGCTTGCTTATTTTAACCCGCTTCGTTGAGCTTTAAAAATTTAGATTATTTCTTTGATCGTATCGGATAATGCCTACCGCCACGGAATTTCTAAAGTTACCCTGTTTGCTATATGCGAAATTAAAAGCAGCGCTAACGCGGAATTAAATAATATAAGTGGATCTGTAAAAGGTATGAAATTTAATCATAGAATTTTAAGCGCCAAGAATTTGCGATAGAATTTCGCCGCGCAAATCAAATCCCAAAGCTAGCCTAGCCTACTCGAAAACCTTTGCTTCTAAGCCATGTAGCCTTTGCAAGCCGATATCGATATATTCGTTAAGCTTCTCATTATTTTCCAGCAATTTGTCGTAATAGCTCTTGGCTCTTTCTCTCGCGGTCGCATCAGGCTCGATATACTTTAGCCCACTTTTGAAAAATCCTTTGGATTCCACAAAATAGATCGAGTGGATCTTCTCACAGTGCGATAGCCCTGCTTCAGTGTAGTTTAAGATCGATTCGTACGCGATGTTGCCTAACAACTCCTGTAGTCTATTTGCGGGATTTTTGAAAAACTCGGCAAACTCCTTATACGGCGTAAAAACCTGATCCAGGTTTTTCATCGCATCGCCGTAGATACCCTTTTTCAGGCGAAACATCGTCATTTCTTGAGAACTTACAAACTTCTCTATTGCTTTTATCGTATCGTTTTTATTCACTAAATTTTCCCTTTTAAAATATGAAACGCTCGGATTATATCGTTTGTTTTATAAAAATCCGTTAAAAATCGGTTAAATTTTGCCCTAGCATTTTAGCCAAGCTTTTTGAGCGCTTTTGATTAAATTTCCCGCCTCAACCGCCGCATTCGTCGCACAGACCGCGCACGAGCACGCTTTTGACGTTTTTTTGCGGCAAAGAGGGCATCGAAATTTCCTCCATCTTGTGGCAATTCTCGCAGACAAAATAAGCTTTCGCGCTGCTGCTTAGCTCGTAAAAGCTTTTGTGGTTGTTTTCGCTCGCGATTATTAAATTTTTCTCTTCCAAAAGCGCAATATTGCGATAGATCGTGGTTTTATTCGCGCCCGTAAACTCAACTAGCTCGTCGCAACTTACCGGGGCTTTTTTGTCGTTTAAAATTTGCACGATCTGGCCGCGGAGCGCCGTGTAAGCGATATCATGGCTCGCTAAAAAATCTTTGGGATCCATTTTGCGCCTTTTTTAAAATTTAAGCGATGATAGCGAAATTTAGATAAATTTATATTAAGTTGCAACTAAGTTGCTTTTGATATACTTCCGCAATTTTTTTGGAAAGGAATTTTATGAAAAAGCTTGTTTTCACGCTTTTAGCAGCTAGTTGCGTAGCATTCGCCAAACCTACGGTCACCACGACCATACTTCCGACGAAGTATTTTGTTGAACAAATAGCAGGTGATACCCTGCAGGTAAATACGATGGTCGGCAAAGGCGCTGATCCGCACACATACGAGCCTAAGCCTTCGGAGATGAAAATGCTAGAAAATAGCGATCTGTATTTTGCAGTCGGTATAGAATTCGATGAAGTCTGGCTACCAAAGCTTGCCGCATCGTATCCAAAGATGAAGATAATCCGCACCGAAGATGGCATCACCAAAATGGCTATGGCAGAGCATCACCATCACGACGAACATGATCATAGCGCGCATCACGATGATCACGATCATGACGCGCATCATGAGCATGGTGACAAAGACCACGAGGCGCACGAGCACCATCACCATCACGGCGGTTTAGACCCACATATCTGGCTAGATCCGCAGCTTGTAAAAATTCAAGCTAAAAATATTAAAGACGCGTTAACCAAACAGTATCCTAAGGATGCTAAAATTTACGAAGCCAATTTCGATAAATTTGCTAAAAAGCTTGACGAGCTAGACGCTTACGCAAAGCAGAAATTAGCGGGCGTCAAGGGAAAGAAATTTATGGTTTATCATCCGTCTTGGGGCTATTTCGCGCACCGATACGACCTGGAGCAGATCGCGGTCGAAGTGGAGGGTAAAGAGCCTAAACCTGCGGATTTGGCTGAGCTAATTGAGGAAACCAAAGAGGAAAAGATCAAGGTGATTTTCGTCGCACCGCAGTTTTCCAAAAAGGCAGCGCAAACCATCGCCGCTCAAACGGGCGCAAAGGTTATAGAGATCGATCAGCTGCCGCTAGATTGGTACGAGACGATGAAAAAGACGATCGACGTTTTCGGAGAAAATTTGTAGTTGATGAGATTTATTAAAATTTTACTTTTATCCGCGATCTTTAGCTCGCGGATATTTGCGTGCGCTCTGTGCGCCCTATACACGCCTACTGCGCACGTTAGCATTACTCCCGTCGCACAAGATGGCAAGATCGTGAGTCTGCATTTTTCGTGGCTTTTCTCTCAAAATTTTACCGACGTCATAATGCAGACCTACGATATAAATTCCAA
>NZ_CALKTS010000311.1 GCF_937997595.1 uncultured Campylobacter sp.
ACCATCACGGGATCTAAGACGACGTTTTTCGCGTCGTGATTGCTCAGGCTCTTTGCGATGGCTTCGGCAACCCCCTCATTGGAGATCATTCCGATTTTAACGGCGTCCGGAAAGATGTCGCTAAAAATAGCGTCCAACTGCGCCTCTACAAAATCTGGCGAAACGTCCAGCACGCCGCTTACGCCGCGCGAATTTTGCGCCGTAAGCGCCGTAATAGCGCTCATTGCAAACATCTTATGCGCGCTAATCGTCTTGATATCGGCTTGGATGCCCGCGCCGCCGCCGCTGTCCGAACCCGCGATAGTAAGAATTTTTCTCATAAAAAGCCTTTAAAATTTTAGCGCGATTATATCGAAATTCCGCTATAATTCCCCAGATATATTATTTTACGGGCTAAATTTAAGTTTTATTTATATAGTTTTTATTATAATTTATAATTTATTCGTAATAACTATTACAAATACAAAATTTTAATCCAAATAGAGGAATTTACATGAAAAGAGTCGCCAGTTTGATTTTCGCAGCGTTTTTAGTTTCGGGCTGCTCCTATTTCGAAAAAAAGGAGGAAAGCGGCGCGAAGCAAGGCGGCGAGACCCCCGCGCTGCCGGTTGGCGTATTTATCGCCAAATCCGCCGACGTGCCGATAATTTTGAAATTTAACGGACAGACCGTAAGCGAGCTTGAGATAATGCTAAAGCCGCAGGTTTCGGGTACCATCGAAAAGCAGCTTTTTGAACCTGGCCACAGCGTCAAAAAGGGCGACGTGCTTTACGAGATCGACCGCTCGCGCTACCAAGCGGCGTTTGACAGCGCAAACGCTAATCTACAAAACGCCTCGGCGGACTACAAAAGAGCCAAGGCGCTAAAAGCTAGCAACACGATCTCTCAAAAGGACTTTGACACCGCAAAAGCCGCATTTATGGTAGCCGAAGCAAATTTTAAAAGCGCAAAGATCGATCTTGATCACTCGCTCGTAACCGCGCCTTTTGACGGCATGGCGGGCGATACGCAAAAGGACGTGGGCGCGTACGTAAACGTGGGCGAGGATCTGGTGCGCCTTAGCAAATTTGATCCGATCGACGTGGAATTCGGCATCGCGGACGTCGATAGACTGGAGCTTGATGCAAATTTAAGAAACGGGCAGTGGAAGCAGCTGGGCCGTCAGGTAAGCATAAATCTCGGCGGCAAGGACTACAACGGCACGCTAAGCTTCATCGATAGCGTCATCAATACAAACACCGCGTCCGTCAGCGCCAAGGCTCAAATTCCAAATCCAAACTTAGAAATTCGCCCTGGAATTTTTACTAAAGTAAGCGTCGAGGGCTTTTATCAGAAAAACGGCTTTAAAATTCCGCAAGTTGCGCTCAAGCAAGATCTTAGCAACACCGTAGTCTATGTCGTGCAAGACGGAAAGGTCGCTAAAAAAGTGGTCAAAATCGCAGCTCAAGATACCCGCACGGCGACGATCTCAAGCGGACTGCAAGACGGCGATCAGATCATTTTGGATAATTTTAAAAAGATCAACGTGGGCTCCAAGGTCACTCCGGTGCCAGCCAGTACCGATCCCTACGTAGCGGGACAGCCTGAAGCATCTCAGAGCAATGCGGAAAGCGGGAAATAATGTTTTCTAAATTTTTCATCAACCGCCCCGTCTTTGCCTGCGTCGTTTCGATCATCATCGTAATCGCGGGCGTTTTGGCTCTTAAAAATTCCTCGGTCGAGGAGTATCCGCAACTCACGCCGCCGCAAATCGTCGTAAGTGCTACATATAGCGGCGCGGATGCACAGACGATCGCCGACGTCGTCGCAGCCCCTCTTGAAAACGCAATCAATGGCGTTGAAAATATGATCTATATGGAAAGCTCAGCAAGCTCCTCCGGCGACGTTCGTATCAACGTATATTTTCAAATCGGCACAAATCCAGCAGATGCGAAAGTCAATGTAAACAACCGCGTCACGCCAGCTCTTACGCTACTTCCCGATGAAGTGCGCCGCTATGGCGTAACCGTCACCGAGCGTAGCAGCACGATGCTGGAAGTGCTCGCGTTTTACGATCCTAGCGAGCAGATGGATGTCGTAGAGATGCAAAACTACGTAGCTATCAACGTCGTAGATGAGCTAAAGCGCGTGCCGGGCGTCGGCGAAGCGCAGGCGCTGGGAACGAAAGACTACGCGATGAGGATCTGGGTAAAGCCCGAGCTACTTAAGAAATTTAACGTTACGACCGCCGAGATAATCGCCGCAATAAGCGAGCAAAACAGCCAATACGCCGCGGGTAAGATGGGCGAGCAGCCGATGAACTTAGGCAATCCCTACGTATATGCGATCAAGCCTGAGGGTCGTTTAAAAACCGTCGAAGAGTTTGAAAATATCATCATACGTGCGCAAAAAGATGGGAATTTCTTGCACGTAAAAGATGTCGCCGAGGTCAAACTTGGCGGCGCAAGCTACAATATCTCGGCGAAATTTAACGGTAAAGAGATGGTGCCTGTGCTTATCTTTATGCAAAGCGGTGCCAACGCCCTAGCCGTAGTTGAAGCGGTAAATAAGCGCATAGACGAGCTTAAACCAAATTTCCCAGGCGAGCTGACCTACGACGTCGCCTACGATACGACTAGCTTCGTAAAAGTATCGATCGAAGAGGTCATTCATACTTTCATTGAAGCGTTAATCCTCGTCATCGTAGTTATGTATATGTTCTTAGGCAACCTTAGAGCGACAATCATTCCGACGCTTGCTGCGCCTGTGTCAATCTGCGGCGCGTTTATCGGAATTTATGCCTTCGGATTTTCTATAAATTTAATTACCCTTTTTGCGCTTATTTTAGCTATCGGCATCGTCGTGGATGACGCAATCATAGTAATCGAAAACGTAGAGAGAATTTTGCACGAGGAGCCGGATCTTAGCGTCAAAGAGGCTACCACAAAAGCGATCGGCGAGATCGTAGCGCCCGTCATCTCGATCGTACTCGTGCTTTCGGCGGTTTTCGTGCCGGTTGCGTTTATGGAGGGCTTTACGGGGGTTATGCAGAGGCAATTTGCCTTAACGCTCGTGGCTTCGGTGTGCTTTTCAGGCTTCGTAGCCCTTACGCTAACGCCCGCGCTTTGCGCCCTAATCTTGCAAAAAAAGGAATCTGAGCCTTTTTTCTTTATAAGATGGTTTAATAATCTTTTTAGCATCTCAACTAAAATTTATGCCGCAGGCGTCGGCATGGTTCTTCGCCACGTACTAATCAGCCTCGTTTTTGTGGGCATCATCATCTATGCAATGGTGAAGCTTCTTGTGCTCACTCCTAGCGGCCTAGTGCCTAACGAAGACAAAGGCTCGATTATGGCAATGACTACGCTTCCGTCGGCATCTACTCTACCTAGGACGGAAGCCGATCAGGATTTCATCGCAAGTATCGCTAAAAAGTATCCAAACGTAAAAGATATAACCCAAATCACGGGATACGATATGCTAGCCGGAGCGCTTAGAGAAAATGCGGGAGCTTTTTTTATGAAGCTAAAAGACTGGAAGGAGCGCCCCGGCGATGAAAATTCCAACTTCGCCATAGCTGCCGCGCTAAACGGGCAGCTCTACGGCGCGGATCGCAACTCGATGACTTACGTCGTTACGCCGCCTCCTATTATGGGGCTTTCGCTTACGGGCGGATTTGAGCTCTACGCGCAAAGTACGACGGGCAAGAGCTACGATGAAATTCGCGCCGATATGGATCGCGTAACCGCCAAAGCTAACCAACATCCCGCTTTAAAACTCGTGCGAACGACGCTGGATACCGATTTCCCGCAGTATAAGCTCTACGTCGATAAAGAGAAGGTAAAGATGCTAGGCGTTAAGATAGCGGATATTTTTACCGTGCTAAATTCTACCATCGGGCAGTATTATATCAACGACTTTAACCTTATGGGGCGCACGTTCAAGGTCTATATCCGCGCTACGCAAAACTACAGAGACGATCCTAACGATCTAAAATCGCTCTACGTCCGCAGCGCTAGTGGCGATCTGATACCGTTAAATTCTTTAGTGAGACTTGAGCGCTCGCTGGGTCCTGATTCCGTTAATAGATTTAACGCCTTCCCAGCAGCGCAGATTATGGGCGAGCCAAATACGGGCTACACTTCGGGTCAGGCGATTGCAGCGATCCAAGAGGTTATAAAAGAGGAACTTCCTAGCGGATATTCTATCGGCTGGGCGGGCTCCGCGTATCAAGAGGTCAGCGAGACCGGCAAAGGCTCGCAGGCGTTTGTATTTGGAATGATCTTCGTGTTTTTGATCCTGGCGGCTCAATACGAAAGGTGGCTCATGCCGCTTGCCGTACTTACCGCCGTGCCGTTTTCGGTATTCGGAGCGCTCGTGTTTACATATTTCCGCGGGCTGAATAACGACATATATTTTCAGATCGGACTTTTGCTTCTAATCGGTCTGGCGGCGAAAAACGCGATTTTGATCGTGGAATTTGCGATGAACGAGCACCTAAACAACCACTGCCCTATCGCTGAAGCCGCCGTAGAGGCCGCCAAGATGAGGTTCCGCCCTATCGTGATGACGAGCCTTGCGTTCGGTCTCGGCGTGCTTCCGATGGTTATCGCTACCGGCGCGGGCGCTGCTAGCCGCCACGCGCTAGGAACCGGCGTCGTAGGCGGAATGCTCGCGGCATCTACGATCGCGATCTTTTTCGTGCCGCTGTTTTTCTACCTGCTCGAAAGCTTCAACGCTTGGCTTGATAGACGCGGCAAAAAAGTCCAAACTAACGAGGTGAACGATGAAAATAAATAACGCTCTTTTAAGCGCCTTGACGCTTGGAATTTTACT
>NZ_CALKTS010000312.1 GCF_937997595.1 uncultured Campylobacter sp.
TGGCGATCGAAAGCAGCCACGATGAGCGAGGCTGCGTGTGGCCGCGCGAGCTGGCACCTTTTGAGCTTGAGATCATCATCTCAAATCACAAAGACGCGGCAGCGGTAGAATTTGCCGAGAAACTATACGAGCAGTGCCGCGTGCTGGGCGTCCGCGTGCTGCTCGACGATCGCGCGGAGCGTTTCGGCGTGAAGATGAATGACTTCGAGCTGATGGGCTTCCCGTATGCGGTGCTCGTGGGAAAAGCCTTAGCAGAGGGAAGCGTCGAGTTCATCACTCGCGCAGGCCTAAAGCGGCAGAACGTAAGCGAGGATGAAATTTTAAAACTTATCGAGAAAAAATTAGCCTAGAAAAATTAGTAAGCGCATGAAATTTAGCCCTAAATTTGGCTAAATTTTGCCGCCATATTTTGAAATTTGCGAGCTGATTTTGCTACGCGGCGCGGCGTGAAATTTTATAAATTTACCGCGCTAGCCGCAGTGAGAATAGGTTTTTGAACTCGGACGGAGCATAAATTTTATAAATTTACTATGTTGCCGCGCAGAGATACCGCCAAGGCGCAATGATAAAATTTATGCTTAAAACTGCGCCGTCATTTCACTACGGCTAATTTAAAGCATGAGTTTGCGCGCGGTACCGCACCGCCATCTCAGCCGCGCATAAATAAATTTAAAGCGCCGCCTTTGACCGCGCAAGCAAAAAAAGCAAAGAGCTCGCTTTCGCCGCTCTCGCGAGATGCCAAAACAAAATTCCGCGATAAAATCCCGCTCTCTGCCCGCCCTTTTCCAAACGATTTTTAAAAAGTTAAATTTAAACCGCACTTTCGCTTCTATGATTTCTCTTTTTAAATTTAAGATTTAAATTTTGCGGCGCAACGGGCGCGTAAATTTAATCGGCGCGCAAAAGCTGATCCGAAATTTTACCCGGTCGAAATTTTGCTTAAATTTATTCGGCGGCGGCGATTTTAAATTTTATTCGTAGGTTTGTCGTAGTAGCCCCATTTGGTGCGGTATTTTCTCCTCGCTATCCGAGTCAAAACGATCTGAACGATCAAAAGTACAAGCGCACCGCCGCCCCATTTCAAATATGTGATTCTATAGGAATCGGATATGGTATCGTAATAAAACCTGGTTGCAAAAGCATAATCGTATTTTAAAACCATTTGCCCGTCCTTAAGGGCGATCTGCCGTGCAAGGTCGGTATCGCCCCCGATCCTTTGGTACCAAATTTTTACATCCTTGTCGTATATCGCGGCCTTGTATCCGTCTATCTCGGCACCGAAAACATCTAAAGAAAAACGCCTCTGCTTAAGCGCGCTATCCACTAAATTTAACTATAATAACTAGCTCCTCTGCTCTTATTCGTTTGCACATATATGACGCACCCCTCTATGGTCTGCAAATCCTCTGGGCTAGACGGTAGCACCGCGGTGTAGGACATATACAGCGCCGCACCCGCGCCAAGGATAAAAAACAGTAGCACGCATCTTAAAAGCGTATTCATCTGATTAAAGCTAGCGATCTTTTTTTCATCGTATTTTGTATCAAAAAACATCAAATTCTCTTTTGTTTAAATTTTATTTCGGCGCTTTATCCTAGCGCACCGTAGCGGCATAAAAGCGGAGCTACGTCGCTCCAAACTTCCGCGATCTTTAAATCCGCACTTCTGCAGCTAATACGGCTCGGTTTTTTCCAGTGCTGTGCGCAATACAAGGCGCCGCTTTTGCCGAAATTCGTCTTGGATTTTCATTCATTTTCATTCGACGAAGCGTAAATTTAAAAGCTAAATTTAAAAAGCGCGCGAAAGAAAAATATTTCTCTTTTTAAATTCCACTAAAATTTCATCCAAAATGCGGCAAGCTCGTAGCCGCGCGCGCTCAAGCTTTCAAACGCAAGCGTAACGCCGCTGCTTAAGTCTAGCTTCAAACCCTAATCCGTTGCGCGCTCGCGATACTCGATCTGCTCGCGATCTAAAGCGTCTTTTGCCGCCGCAAGATCGACGGGGGCAGGACAGCCCGATAATATCCAAGGCTCTATTTCGATTTGCCGCGCCCTTCCATCGCCGAAATTTAGAGGCCCGCTTCTGAAATGATCCGAAAAAATCATAAAGATTCCGTCCCGAAAAAAGTGAAACTCAAAGGCGCCATATCTTAAAATTTCAGCTCCAGCACTCTTAAAGCTCGCGCCCGCAGGGCCGAACATCGCGATGGTCTGTGCGCAACTCAAGCCCCTTTCTACGCCTGCAAACTCGCCCGAGCGAAAGAATTTAAGCATATCGATTTTTGGCATTTCGCTCCTTTGGCGACGTTTTAAGGATACTGCGCGCAAGCAAAGCCTAATTAAATTTAGCGTCCGCGGCCGCAAAAAAACGGGCGGGCGCAATCAAAAGTGCGCGGGCGCGTCTTATAAATTTTACTCGCTATACGCGCCAAATTCTAATACTGCGCTCGCGATATGAGCGAATACGGATGCCAGTGCCGCCGTTACAAACCCTAGCTTTCAGCCTTATATCGCACCGCTACCTACGAAGCGACAAACCGCGCAGATCCGATATTTACCGATTAAAATTTCACAAGCGTTGTAATATCCGAGTTTAAGAAGCGATCTTATAAATCCGCTTTAGCTCATCTGGCACTGTATTTAGAGCAGATAAACTCGTTTTAGTCCGTTAAGGCTAGCCGAAAACCCTTTTTAAATGCGCTTCGTAATCTCTCGTAAAACGCTCTACGTCGGGATTTTTAATGACATCGTTGCACATAAAAGTAGGCAGCCTTTTCGTGCCTAAAAACTCATTTGCCTTATGAAAAT
>NZ_CALKTS010000313.1 GCF_937997595.1 uncultured Campylobacter sp.
CACATAAAAGTAGGCAGCCTTTTCGTGCCTAAAAACTCATTTGCCTTATGAAAATGCAGATAAACGCCGTCTACGCCCGCGCCCTCGAAAAAATCGCCCGGCTTCTCAAACGCCTGAAGCGGCGCATTCCAAGTAACGCTTAGCATGTGCGATTTGCCCTTTATCAGTCCGCCCGTGCCGTAGCCGTCGTTTGGGCTTGCGCTGTGCCGCCCGTCGTTTGCCACTATCTTGCCTATGCCGCCCATAAACACCTCGTCGATATATTTTTTGACTAGCCAAGGCTCGCCCATCCACCACGCGGGCATCTGCCAGATCACGGCATCCATCCATAGAAATTTTTCTACCTCGCCCTCTATATCGTAGCCCTCATGTATCGTAGTTTCGCGCGTTTCGTGTCCTAGGGCTTGCAGCGTCTTTTTGGCTAGCTCGTGCAAGGTTTTACTTAGCTTGCCGCCATTGCCGTTAAACGGCGCTCCGCCGTTAATCAGTAATATTTTCATTTTGATCCTTTTGATTAAATTTATCCGTTAGCGACTCGCTGCACCTAAGTTAAAATTTCACCTCGCAGCCCTATGCGAAAATATAAGCGTAAATTTTATGAAGCGTTTAATTACTAATTTTACTTTTACGCCGCAGTTTACCGCCCCAAAATTTCAAATTTATCGCCGTGCACCGCGATCGCTTCGGCGTTATTTATCGGCACCAATTTTAACTTGCCGCCGTAAGCTTTTAAAATTTTAGCCGTGCTTTGCACGAAGGGCTCCTCGCCGTAGTGTACTACTGGATAGAATTTAACAAGATCTAGCCCGGTTTGCGTTGCTACTGATTCACTACCACTCGCATCGTCCATCACGCTCGCATACTCCACGCTAGGAGCCGCGATCATCGCTCCCGCCGACTCGCCCACGTACACGAGCTCGCCGCTTCGGACGCGATCTGCGATGAGGCCAGCAAGATCTTTCTTTTTAAGTTCGCGCAAAAGATAAAAGGTGTTGCCGCCGCTTACGTAAAGCACCTGCGCCGCGCCGATCTTTGCCTTCGCTTCGGCCTCGCTCGCTTT
>NZ_CALKTS010000314.1 GCF_937997595.1 uncultured Campylobacter sp.
ATAGCTTGTATTCATCTTTTTTATGTATATCCGCACCTAGCTTTATAAGCTCTTGGGTAGTATTTGTATCGTCCCAAAAGCTAGAATACATCACGGGCGTTACCCCTCCGTGCATAGTATGATCGACGGTTAGATTGTTATCTTTCATAAATTTTAAAATTTTATCCGTTTGCTTGCTTTTTAAAAGCCTTTTTAGCTCTACGTCAATGGCAGGTTCTTTAAATACGTTTTTCGGGTTTGAATTGTAATCTATATCCCAGTAGCGAAATGCAAAACTTTCAACTTCTTCTTGAGTTACGTATTTGCTAAGACCTGGCACTTTGGAGACATTAGTATCTGAAGTAACGGTAAAATGAGTTTGTTTGCGCTCCGTAAGACCTGATCTTTCGGCTAGCAGATACAGCGCGCATGCGACTACCGCGCAGATAGCATAAATAAACCGAAGTTTGAAGCTTTTCAAAATTTCCCCTTAAAATTTTGCTCGCGACTATACCCAATGAGTACTTAATAAAATATAAACACTATACACGATAGGTAAAGCTGAGTAAAAAATGCCGTTAGGTCGGGTTTAAATGATGAAATATTTCAAGTAAATTTGGCGAACGAATATCGTCATAGACCTTATTTGCGTAGCTACATCCTCTATTTACACCTACGCTAGGCTCTATATTCGAGGCTCGTTCGCCGTAAATTTTACCGCAACATATTTGCGCAAACTATTCTTGAAAGCACAAACCCGAAAATCATTGTCGTGCTAATGAACGGCAAGTCGCTACCGTATCACCAAAAGCGTATTTTGCGGATCTGTTCGCAAGCTGCTCGCGCGGTCATGAAGTGCGCTTTGCGCCTATTTGCCGATAAAATTTTTCTGCAGCCACTCCATCGCTTTTTCTTCGCTTTCAAATCTGCCGCTTTTGGCGACTTGAAACTGCCCCTCGTAGAAGCGAATTCTGATACCGTCCTGGACGCTATCTACCTTGATACGCGTAATCCTGTCTTTGTTTAGATAGGTTCGGTCGTTTAGCTTTACAAACATCGTTTTCTCCTTTAAATTTAATGGTTTTTATCTGCCGCTTTACTTGCGTCTTTTTCGCCCTCTTTTTTCAAAAAAAGCTCCTTAAAGCGCTCGTTTGCGTAGTTTTCTATATCGCTTTGCAGCTGCTTATACGCGGCGATCAGCTCATACGCGCGCGCATTTAGCGTCGTGCCTGCGGCATTGCCGCCGCCTTGCTTAGTGCTAAAGAGCTCCTCTTGCAGATTTTTTTGTAAAATTTGCAGATGGCTCCAGCACTTTTTATAGTTCATCCCCAAAACCTCGGCGGCTTTAGAGATAGAGCCCGTTTGAGCGATCACATCTAGCACTTCGGTTTTGCCCTTGCCGAAAATGAGCTCGCCCTGCGCATTTTCGATCCAAGTTTTTGTTTTTACCCTCATTCTTTTGCCTTTCTTCTCCTTAAAGCAGCCCAGCTGACAATATTTCACGTCTATGCCGTGCTCCTTAAGCGTAGAGCGCACTGTATCGAACCCCACACCGCCGCTAGCTACGGCGCGGGCGTCACGGCAAAAAATCCGTCTTTTCTCATCCAAAAGCGGATCTAGCTTTTGCAGTGCTTTTATGCTGCCTCCGCTACATTGCAGCTTGCCGAACTGTCCGAGTTCGCAGCGATCTATCCGTATCCCTTCGCGTGCCGCGAGATCTCCTACGACGCTCGCGTCCACGCCTAATTTAGCGGCAATCTTAAACGCCGCGCCGCAATCGAGCTTGCCGCTTGGATTTAGTAAATTTAAAATCAGCCTTTTGATCTCGCTTGCTTTTTTATCGTCTATTTTGATATCTATCTCCATGCCGCCCTCTTAACTCAAAATTCTCTCTTCGCCGCTATAAACGTTTAAATTTTCGCCGCGAGCGAAGCCGCAAAGGGTAAGATCAAATTTACGCGCGATCACGACGCCCAGGCTCGTAGGAGCCGTGCGCGAAACAAGCGCGCTAATGCCACTCATCACGGCTTTGGCGACCATTTCAGAGCTTAGCCTGCCGCTTACCAAAAGAAGCGAGCCCTGCGTATCGCACCCCGCCAAAACCGCCTTGCCGACCGATTTATCGATGGTATTGTGCTGGGCGATATCCTCGCCGATAAAATGCTCGCCGCCCGCAGTAAAGAGCTTTGCGGTGTGCACGCAGCCCGTCATCTCGTAAAGCTCGCACTGCGTGTAAAACTCGCTCATCAAATTTAAAATTTCATTCTTATGAAATTTAGCGTCCGAGCGGACTTTGCGCGCCGCCATCGCTGCAGGATCTATATTTGCGGTAGAGCTGCGCCCGCAGCCGCTGATGATGACCTTTTCGGCATCGAAGCTATTTAGCCGCTTTTCGTTTATCTCGCCGCAGACATTCACGCTAAGCCCGTCCGGCGCGAGCTCTATGCTCTTTATGCGGCTTGGATCCGAGATCAAATTTTCGCTCAGCAAATAGCCTACCGCAAGCGCCTTTAAATCGCTCGGAGTCGCCATCAGCGCGCCGAAACGCTTGCTGTTTAGTAAAATTTCAAGTTTGATCTCGCGCACCAAGATATCGCTTACGATCCTTCTTTCATCCCCTTTAAATTTAACTATCTCCGCCCTATAAATCGGCTCCATAGACCTTCCTTATTTTAATTTCGCCCGTATCGTAGTGAAATTTTGCTTAAATAGCCTTAATTCGCCGAAGTAAAGCCGTCGTACCGAAGCGGCATGCGTAAATTTAGAACGCTCGCAGTTTTGTATTTAAAAAATCGCGTGGAAAATTCCACGAGCCGCTCGCACCGTGAGCACAAGCGACCATGAAACGCCCGCAAAGATAAAATTTCATCAAATTTTGCCGTAGCGGCGATTAAATTTCATCTTTGCAAAGCGGGCGGAACTTGCCGCCCAAACTACTTATGAACCGGCGATAGATAAGGTTTTTCAGAGTGCATCGACATCTCATTTTGTCTTCTGAACTCGATAAACTCGCTCTCGCTAAGCTTTCTGATATTTGCGATCGTCATCTTTAGCGGCGGGATGCCAGATAACGGATCCAGATCGCCCGCATGCACGAGCTCGTTGCCGTCGGCCTCGCTGTAATGGAAGGTCGTAAAGATCGTACCCTCTTTCAGATCCGGATTTATGCGAAGTTTCGCAGCGATCTGACCGCGCTTATTTTTGACTAGCGCGTAGCAGCCCTCGGTAAGTTCGCGTTCGCGCGCGATGTCGGGGCTTACCTCGATGAGTGCACCTTCCGCGCCCGCACCGTACTCTAGCGCGCGACACTCTCTGGTCATCGTGCCGGTGTGGTAATGATAGACCTTGCGCCCGGTCGTAAATAAGCACGGATAAATTTCATCCGGTATCTCGCTAAGCGCGCCGCTTCCTACCGGATAATCATCCGGAATCTTCATCTTGGCTCTAAAATCCGCCTCCGCCTTAGCACGCTCCTCTTTATCATCCACGTAAAGCACCGGCACCATTCTAAATTTACCATCAGGCAGCATCGATTTATGATCTGCGTAAAGAACCGGTGTGCCCGGATGATCTTCATCAGGACATGGCCAGCTTATGCCGCCTAGCTTATCTAGCCTATAGTAGCTAATACCACCGAAAAATTTAGGCATTAATGCACGCACTTCGTTCCAAATTTCTTCCGCACTTAAAAAATCAAACCCTTCAAGTCCCATTCTTTGTGCGATATTGCAAACTACCTTCCAATCAGGCTCTACGCCAGGAGCCGGCTCGCTTGCCTTGCGCGTGCGCTGGACGCGGCGGGAAGTATTTAAAAAGGTGCCATCCTTCTCGCCCCAGCCGGCAGCAGGTAGTACGACGTCAGCCTTCTGTGCGCTCTCGGTAAAGAAAAGATCCTGCACGATAAAGCAATCCAGATGGTGCGTTGCATGCACGAAGTGTTCCGTCCAAGGATCGCTCATTACGGGATTTTCACCGTAAACGTAGAGTAGCTTCAGCTCGCCGCTATCCATCTTATCTGGAGCAATCGTAAGTTTAAAGCCTGGAGTTGGATTTAGCTCGAAGTGCCATACTCTGCGCGCCTGCTCCTGAGCGTAAGCGGAATTTACCGCACCTGCCGGGATGACGTTAGGTAGCGCGCCCATATCGCATGCACCTTGGACGTTGTTTTGACCGCGCAAAGGATTTACGCCTGCGCCTCGTTTGCCTAAATTCCCCGTCAAAATAGCTAAATTTGAAAGCGAAAAGACGTTTGAGGTGCCATCGCTAAACTGCGTGATACCCATCGTGTAGCAAATCGCCGCTGCGCCTGCTTTAGCATACATTCTAGCAGCTTCGATTACGAGCTCTTTTTTCACGCCGGTCTCGCGCTCGAAGCGCTCAGGTGTAAAGTCCTTAACCGCTTCTTTTAGATACTCGTAGCCGTGAGCGTAGTTTTTGATAAACTCGTCATCTTGCAGATTTTCAGCAATGATAACATTCATAATGGTATTTAGCGTCTTAATGTTCGCGCCCACCGGGATTTGCAAATAGATATCGGCTTTTTTCGCCATATCTGTGCGCTTCGGATCTACGACGATCATCTTGGCGCCGCGCTGCAATCCTCGCTGCATCTGCATAGCGATGATCGGGTGACACTCGCTCGTGTTTGTGCCGATGAGTAAAAATACGTCCGTATCGGTAGCGAACTCTACCAAA
>NZ_CALKTS010000315.1 GCF_937997595.1 uncultured Campylobacter sp.
CATCGCAAAATTTTGCATAAAATTTGCACTTGAAATTTCCGCTTGCACGCTAAATTTTAAATTCCAAGGAGTGCAGATGGCTTTTGAAAATGCAATCATCACCAAAGAGGATGATGAGAAGTATGGATTGAGTGCGCTATATGGTAAGTATAATTATGGAGCAAAGTTGCCAAATCTAAATTTTACAATAGATAGGCAATTAGATTGTTGGCTTTTAAAAATTTATAGCTTTCCAGATCCGAATTACGATAGAGCGTTGCTTGCAAAAGCCGTATGGATCTTATATTGCGATAGCACTCAAATATATGTAGTGTTGGATCAAAAGGTAGCGGATACGCGATCGGACGAATTCCACAGAATCTGGGAGCTTCTAGATTTAAAACCAAATCATACGCAAAATCTTAGTAAGCAAGATATTTTATGCCTGTTAAAAGAAATTTTAGAAGCATATAGGGACTGCGATTTGTGGAAACCGGAGCCGAATTATACTATGGAACTACAAGACCTAACCGATCGTAAAATCTAAAATTATTAAAATTTCTTGAGGAGGAGAGAGTGGCTTTTGAAAATGCAATCATCACCAAAGAGGATGATGAAAAGTACGGATTGAGCGGAATTTATTACAAATATAATCCATACTATGAGACTTTTATTAATGAGCTTGGTTGGACTATTGATCGAGATGCGGGTTGTTGGCTATGGAAAATTTATAGTTTTCCTGATCCAGATTATGACCATGGCACTGATTCTAAAGGAATTTGGATTTTATATTATAATGGTGAAGTTATTGAAGTTACCCTTGATTATGATATCGACGAAGCATTGAGACCCGAAGAATTCCATAGAATTTGGAAACTGCTCAATCTAAATCCAAAGCAAACACCTCTTTTGTCGGCAAGCGATATAACGAAGCTGTTGAATGTAATATTAAAAGCATATGGTTATTCTACTCGGGAGCAAATTCCAAACTACACTATGGAACTACAAGACTTAACCAATCGCAGTGCAAAATAGAGCTTTAAATTTAACTTCATTTTAGTCCCGCATAAAAATCAAATTTCATAGAATTCTAAAATTCCCGCCCTAAAATTTCTTGTAAATAAAATTTATCAAAATCATCGACGCGAGCGCCTCTATGAGCGAGGCGATGATCATCGCGAAGTATATCTCTTGCGAGATCGCGGCGGTGGAGTAAAAAAGCGTCGCCGTGGCGATCACTAGCGTCAGAGGCATAGAAAGCGATAGCGCAAAAAGCGCCGCGCCTTTGCGCCCCAGAGTGCTTAAAAACGTAGCGCTCGCAAGCAGCCTGATGCCAAACATCAGCGCCGCTAGGCTCGCGGCAAAGCTCATCACTCCGGGCATAAGAAGCGCTTCTAGCTTGATCACGGCTCCGGTGTGTATGAAAAATATCGGCACTAAAAAGCCAAAGCCGAACGACGATAGCTTCTCGATGAGGTCGTCCTTGTGCGAGAAAAAGGTCGGCAGGAAGGTGCCTGCG
>NZ_CALKTS010000316.1 GCF_937997595.1 uncultured Campylobacter sp.
GCTTTGAAATACGCTAGCCACGATGCGCCCGTAGCTAATCCGCTTAGTATCAAAAATACCCAGTTGCGAGGGGTTAGGCTCGATAACGGCTGCCAGGCTTTAGCGTAGCGTAGGAATGCGGCGAGACAAAAGGCAATGATGATCGTGCGGATAAAAGTTGCGAAGTGAGAGTTGATCCCTTCAAGCCCGATTTTTGCAAATATCGCAGTCAGCGCCGCAAAGAGTGCTGATGCAAGTGCCCAAACCGCCCATGTCTCCATGATATTCCTTTATGAAATGAATTATTGGATTATAGCCCTATTTAGGTAAAATTTCCTTATAATTTCGCGAGCGTCGCAGCAAAAAGCTAAATCGCAAGCGAGCAATCCTACGAAGGCGGCATTTAAATTTTAAAATTTTAGTCGCAAAATACAGTTAAATTTCAGTTCCGACAAGCAAAGCTCGCCTCGTGCGTTACCGAATGAGTTTGGGCACCGTTTGAGTGGTGTGCCGCAAGACACGGTTCGCAGAAACTGCCATAAAATTTCGCTTCAGCAAGATAAAATTTTACCGAGGCAAGACGAGCTTTCCTTCGAATGCAAAATTCTATTTTAATTCAGAAAAAGCACGACCGAATACCCTTTTTGCAAATCCAAACGCGATATAAATTCCCCCGAGCAGAAAGGTTAAAATTTAAAAAATATTCACCGCTCGTATATAAAATTTCAAAATTTCTACGAGGAGAGCTTATGAAAAAATTTCTACTTGCACTCATTGCGATATTCGTTTTAGCGGGCTGCGGCAGCGACTCGAAAGGCGTAGCCGAGGACTTCATCAGAGCCCTATACGAGGGCGATTCTAAGACTTTGGTGGATGCTATAGATATACCCGATAAGGACAGATGGCTCTATGCAGATGATAAACGGCAAACTGATGCAGATGGCAGGCGCCGGCAAGGGGGAGGCCTCTAAGCGCGACGGGCTAAAGAGCATCTCAGGCGAGCTGCAAAATAGCGACGAGAAATCGGCGCTCGTGAAAGTCGTCGTGTCTTTTAAAAACGGCGCGAACCGCACCGAGAGCGTTAAACTCGTCAAAAAAGACGGCAAGTGGAAAGTCTCGCTTTAGCGAAAAAGTTTCTTATCTGCTTGATCTTTGTGGCGGGCGGGCTCGGCGAGCTTTGGATGCTCACGCACGCACCTGCCGCCAAAGAGCCGCTACGGGTACCGGATGAAATTTTATCAAATCTACGCACGGGCGATCTCGTCTTTCGCCTAGGCGACGTCACCGACAGCCGCATAATCGCAACCGCAACGAATTTTAAATACTCGCACGTAGGCATGATCGTGCGCGAACGCCCGCTCGTGATAGTGCATGCCGTAATGGGCGAGGGCGAGCGAGACGGCGTCGCGGCCGTTTCGATGCAGGAGTTTTTGGCGCATGCGCGAGACTTCGGCGCGGCGCGGATAAATTTTTTAAGTGAGGAGCAAAAGGCGCGCCTAGCCGCTTCTTTACTTAGGCGCGTCGGCGAGGGTTTTACGCTAAGACCTCGCGGTGAAGCGAACCTCTACTGCACGACGCTACTTGAGCAGGAAATCTCTAAAATCACAGAATTTTTTCCGCAATATTTTAAACTAGGCCTAGCCGTCTTGGGCGGCGAATACCTTGCGCCGAAGGCATTTTGGCATTACGGCGGCGTTGAAATTTTATACGAGTGGTAGGCACGACCTAGCTTGGGTTGGAATTTTGCGCGCCGTGTAAATTTAAAATATCGCGTTAATTTAAATCCGCGCATGAATAAAATTTGATCTTAAAATTCCGTGCCGTAAAATTTCGGTCAAAATTTCGCTTTGACTTTAAATTTTGAAATTCCGTACTCCGCAAAATTTCGTATTATAATTCCGCAGGGCATTAAATTTTATAAATTTCGCTAGCTACCGAATTCGCAAAATTACCGCTCGCTTCAGATTCTACACATTCTACGCGCAAAATAAAATTTCGCTTTGCTGTAGAATATTCAAAAGACGAAATTTACAATTCGTAAAATCCTAAAAGAATAGAATTTTATAAAAGGCGTAATTTACAAAATTTCAAAAGCAAAGCGCGCGAGCTCTACAGCTCGCCGAAAAGCGCTTCGAGATTTTTAAGACCTTCCTCCGTGGAGACCTTTTTCTCGCTTGCCGAACCGGTTTCGATAAGCTCGATCTCGCAGCCACATAGCATCGAAGCTAGGCGGATATTTAGGCCGTTTTTGCCGATCGCTTTACTTTTTTGATCGGGGTTTACATAGACGATCGCCTTGCCGTCCTGCGCTATTTTGACCGAGTTTACGATCGCGGGCGCCATCGCGCGAGTGATCAAAATTTCGGGGCTTGCGGAGTATTCAAACGCGTCGATGCTCTCGCCGCCGCTTCCGTCTTGCAAATTTTTGCTTAAAAATCTACTCACCGCGTCGATTCGAGCGCCTCCTTTGCCGACGGTGGCGCCTACCGGATCGACGTTTGGCGAGACGGCGCTAAGTGCGATCTTGGCTCGCCTGCCCGGAATCCTCGCGCAAGCCTGAATGATAACGCTGCCGTCTTTGATCTCTGGGACTTCGGCAGCGAGCAGGGCTTCTAGGAATTTCGGGCTGGTGCGCGAAAGTTCTAGTCTGATGCCGTGAGATTTGTCGATGGCTACGTTTTTGATGACGGCTTGCAGCACGTCGCCCACTTTGAAATTTTCACCCTTGATGCGGTTTTTTTGCGGCATGAAAGCCTTCGTATCCTCGATCTCTACGTAGGTAGTGCCGTCGTGATCGATCTTGGTGACTGTGCCGTGGGTAAGGGTACCTACTTTACTTTTATAGTTTTCAAAAATTTTCTCTTCGAGCAGCCGCTGGATATGAAAATTCAGCTCTCTAGCCAGCACGCCGGAAGCCGTGCGACCGAGATTTTCGATATTTATTTCGTAGCTTAGCTCATCGCCGATCTCTGCGTTTTCGCCTATTTTTTTGGCTTCGCTCAGCGCGATGAAGTTGTGATCGCCGAGTCGCTCATCATCATCCGCGACGACGTGGACCTTTTGGTAGAGCTTGACGCGTTTGGTCTGCGGATCGACTTCGCTGTCGTAGAGATATTCCTCGCCGAAAAGTCTTTTTGCGGTCTGGATGAACGCCGTTTTGACGCGCTCTTTGACGTCTGCGGACTCAAGTCCCTTTTCATTTGCAATCGACTCGATGATGTCGGTGATTTTTTCCATAAATTTTCCTTAAGATTTGATTTCGTGCTACTAAATTTGGATTTTAAATTTTGAAGTGCGGTATTATATGGAATTTTGACTTTATTTTTATTTAAACGAATTATTATCTAAATTTCGCTAAACTCGCGGGTTTAAAACATAAATGAAAGGATAGATCATGCAGCTAAAACTTGCCAGAACGGAGCTCGCCTCTAAGCCAAAGAGCGTTAAGATCGAGGATTTGCAAGCCCAAGTAGAAAAGAGCGGACAAAAAATATTTTATCTGGATAGAGAAAATTCTCAAAAAGATTTAGCCGCTTTGGTGGATTTTTTCGACACTAAGGGTTTTAGCGTGTATCAGCGCATAGTGCGATACGGGCTGAACGAAAACGAGTATATGTATGAGGTGCATATCCTTTGAGCAAACTCCTCTTCATCCAGACCCTAGGTTGCGCGATGAACGTGCGCGATAGCGAGCATATTATCGCGCAGCTGAAAGAGCAAGATTACGAGATCACCAACGACGTAAATATTGCGGATCTGATCTTAATAAATACCTGCTCCGTACGCGAAAAGCCCGTGCATAAGCTTTTCAGCGAGATCGGAGCTTTTGATAAGGCGCGAAAAAAAGGCTCTAAAATCGGCGTTTGCGGCTGCACCGCAAGCCATCTGGGCGGAGAAATTTTTAAGCGCGCACCCTTTGTGGATTTCGTACTCGGCGCCAGAAACGTATCTAAAATTTCGCAAGCCGTACGCACGCCCAAATTTATCAGCACAGACATAAATTACGACGAGAGCGAGTTTGCATTCGGAGATTTTGCGAGCTCACCATATAAATCCTTCATAAACATAATGATCGGCTGCGACAAAAAGTGCTCCTACTGCATCGTGCCGCAAACTAGAGGCGATGAAATTTCAATCCCCGCTCAAATCATCTTGCGCGAAGCCGAAAGATCCGCCGCTCGCGGCGCCAAAGAGATATTTCTGCTCGGTCAAAACGTCAATAACTACGGCAAGCGCTTTTCGAGCGCGCACGAAAAAATCGACTTCAGCGACCTGCTCGTGCGGCTTAGCGAGATAGAGGGCATCGAGCGCATCCGCTTTACCAGCCCGCATCCGCTGCATATGGACGATAAATTTTTGGACGTTTTTTGCAATAATCCTAAAATTTGCAAATCGATGCATATGCCGCTGCAAAGCGGCTCTAGCAAGGTTTTGCGCGATATGAAGCGCGGATATACCAAGCAGTGGTATCTAGACCGCGCGCTTAAACTGCGCCAAAGCTGCCCGGGCGTGGCGATCAGCACCGACATCATCGTGGGCTATCCGAGCGAGAGCGAGGAGGATTTTGCCGAGACGATGGAAGTGTTAGAAGCGGTGAGATTTGAGCAGGTTTTTTCCTTTAAATTTAGCCCGCGGCCGCTCACGCCCACGGCAAACTTAAAACCGCTGGATGATGAAATTTCAAGCGAAAGGCTAAGCAGGCTGCAAAGTGCTCATACTAAAATTTTAGACGAGATCGCAGGAGCGCAAAAAGATAAAATTTTCGACGTGTATTTCGAGGAGCTGCGCGAGGACGGCACCGCGTGCGGTAGAAGCTTTTCAAATTTTTTAATCTGCGCGCAAGGCGGCGAGGAGCTGTTAGGCAAAACGCGCAGAGTACGTGTCGAAAAGACCGCCAGAATGGCGCTTTATGGAAAAGTTATCGCTTAAAAAGCGGCTGTTTTTCCGCATCGCCGAATATCTCATTTTTATCCTGATTTGGTGTATTTTTTTAACGTGCAGGGTTAAATTTACCCCCACGAAGCTGCCCGAAAGGCCCTGCGTCGTCGTGTTTTGGCATGGAAGATTAGCGATGATGAGCTTTGCTTATAGGCGCTGGTGGCTGCGGGATTTCGGCAACAAGAGGTGCGCCAAGGTTATCATCAGCGATCACAAAGACGGCGAAATCATTACGCGCGTGATCTCGCATTTCGGTATCGGCGCGATCCGCGGTAGTAGTTTCAAAGGCGGCGCGCGCGCGCTTATGGGTGCGATCAAAGAGATAAAAAACGGCACCGACGTCATCATCACTCCCGACGGTCCGCGCGGCCCCCTTCACAGCGTCGCCGACGGAGCCGTGATCCTTGCGCAGCGACTGAACTTAGACATTTACGCGCTAAATTACGAAGCGAGCAGTTTTTGGAAATTTCGTAGCTGGGACGAGATGGTATTGCCAAAGCCCTTTTCGCATATAAATTATAGCCTCAGCGCACCGTTAAATTTAACAGGGCTTAGCCTCGATGCGGGCAAAGAGGCGATCAAACAACTGCTTTTTGCAAGCGCTAAAAAGGACGCTAAATTTTAGTTTGAAATAATAGTGTTTCGGTATAATTGTAATTTTAGGAGAAAAAATGGCACTATTTAAAGCAAAATCATTCCTCGGCGTCGCTAAAAGTGCCGACGCATGCGAGTTTTTTTATAGAAAATTGGGCTTTGGTAAAAGAATTTTGGATGAGAAATCCGATTGTTTTCCTATCGCGCAAGAAAATGATCTGGCTACCTCGCTAGCGGGCTTTGCGGATCTGAGTGATAAAAATTTAATCTCTTGCGTACTGATAGACGACGAAAATCAAAGAGTGCATTTTAACGAGGATTATATGATTAAAGAAAATAGTATTTATCAAAAAGTTGATGATAGTTTCATAGTGGAATTTCCTCGCGCAAGTGCACAGGCGGCGGATGAGACTTTTGGAATAGAATTTAGCTCGCACGCTAGTTTATTTAAAATTTTATACTTCTTGCTAAAAAATCAAAGCGATTTTGAAAATATGGCGATGTTTGCGCTGAAATTTAATAACCGCGCATGTTTCGTCGTTGCCAACCAAGAACGCGTGCTCTACGCCGATATAATGCGTATCGACGAAGAGATGCAGGCAGCGATGAGCGATACTGACGAGCTATTTTACGAGCTTTTAAATTTTCAGATCGAGACCTTCTACAAATCCGAAAATAGCGAGTTTCTCACCAACGTTTTCATCTACTCAGACGGCACGCTTAGCAACGAGATTGGTTATGTGATTTTCACGCGCATCTTCATCAAAACAAATCTGATAAATCTAAATTTCGCCGATTACATCAACAAAATCGCAATGCTGGAAGCCCGCTAGATCAATTTTTTCGCTCTGCACCTAGGCAGAATTTTAAAATTTTATCTTTGCAGCATTTCGCTTGCTTGATACGATTTGATTGTCTGTTTGCGGTTACGTTTTGTTAAATTTATCTCGCGTTACATAATGGATTTTGGCTGGGTAAAATAATCAGTATTTAAACAACTCGCTTTTAAATTTAAACTCATTTGTCGTAAAGAAGCCCATCTTGCACCGCAAATTATATTTTTTCACGAATCCCGATTAATTTTGCGTAAAAAATTTTCTATCAAAGCCTGCCTTTGCTCCACATCGTCGTTCTCGCTAATGCCCTCTAGCTCGCTTGCGTGATGGGCCTTGGGCGGGATGTCCTTGAGGTACAACCACACCTCGTCCTCGCTTAAAATTTTGCCGTGCAGATCAAAACCTACGTTTAGCGCTCTGCCTGAAACCTCAGCGATATCTGCGTGCAGGTGACCGTAGAGCATCAGCGCGCCATAATGGCAGTTTGCCCACTCGATCATCGGGTAGTGAGATAGAGCCGCTCTCTTATGTGATAGGCGCACAAAGGCGTAGCCCACGATCTGCTCAAACATAAAATTACCGTCCGCCTTGCGCTGGCTTAACAGCTCGTTTTTCATCGCAGCGATCCGCCCGTCGTGGTTGCCGAGCACTAAAAAATGTCGCCCGTTTAGTCTGCGAAGTAACTCGCAAGTGTGCGCAAAATCCTTGTGAAAGGAGACGTCGCCGAGATTATAGACGAGATCCTCGGGCGTAACGAGCGCATTCCAAGCGGCGATGAGATTTTC
>NZ_CALKTS010000317.1 GCF_937997595.1 uncultured Campylobacter sp.
CGTTTTTGGATCGATTTATTTCTTAAATTTTCTTATGAAATCGCTCGCGTCCCGCACTGCCATCGCCGAGCTCATAACGGCGATCCTGTCGGCTCCCGCGCGTAGGACGGAAGCGAAATTGCGCGGCGTTATGCCGCCCAGCGCATAGATTTCGCCCGCGAAAAACTCCCGCACGGCGCGGATCAAATTTAGCCCCTTCGGCGCTAGCCCCGCCTTGCAATCAGTCGCGAAGATGTGGCTCAGGCAGATCGCGTTCGCGCCCAGCTCCAGCGCCTCGCGCGCTTCCGCCTCGCTGTGGCAGGAAGCGACCAGTTTTTTGAAATTTGCACGCAAAAACTCCGCGCCGCGCGCCGCGCTAAAGCTCCGCAAAACCCCGAGCGGCAGCCATAAATTTCTCTCGCCTGCCCGCAGCGCAAAATCTGCGAAATTATGCACAAAGATCGCGGGCGGATGCCTTGCACTCTCTGCACTCTGCGCGCCCTTCGTACTCTGCGAGCCTTCCGCCTCTTTCACACTCTGTGAATTTTCTACGCCCTCTATACTTTCCGCATCTCCTGCGCTCTGCGAGTTACCCGCATTTACTACGCTCTGTGCGATCTGCGCCGCGGGTTTTGCTTCGCATACGGCGCCGCCAGGCGAAATTTCGCCTGGCGTGCTATCGTCCGCGCGATTTGCAGCGTCGATAAAATTTTCAGACAAAATTTCATCTAAAACGCAAGCGGAATTTTTAGGCCGTATCTCATCTATAGCGGCACCGTGCTTGCGAGCCGTATCCGCGCAAAGCTCGCTCTTGCCGTCGCCCAAATCAAGCTTTTTTTGCAAAACTTCGTCCTCGTTACGCTTGTAGAGCGAAATTTTATCCGCGCAGACCGCGCTCGCGTTCAATCCGCCCGCGAAAACTTGGGTTTCGCTAAATTTAGCGGCACGAGCTTCATCTGCAAAAATCCCGTCCGCACGGGCTGTATCCGCACAAAACCCACTCTCGCAGGCGCGTAAAATTTTACCAAACAGCGCCGCATAGGCTGTTTCGTCTAGGTCCTTTTCGCGCACGACGATCTCGCTTACGCCCGCCGCGGCAAAATCCGCTATGCGCGCGAGCAGCGCCGCCTCGCCGCCGCAGAGCGCGCGATTTGTGATGAT
>NZ_CALKTS010000318.1 GCF_937997595.1 uncultured Campylobacter sp.
GCGGAGCGATAGTGTAGATCACGCTTGCTCGCGCCTGATCGAAATTTTTCAGGCACTCGTAGATCATCGTGCCCATTCTACCGCTTCCGCCGTGAATTCCTATATTTATCATCGCTGCTCCTTAAATTTTAATCCGCTTAGTATAGCCAAATTTTGCTTACACTACCTCTCTACGCCGAGGCTTAGCGGGATGAAGCTGTTTTGTTTAAGCTCCGCTTCGCTTGGTTTTTTGATCTCTATGCGAGAGGCACTTACGCCGCGCTGCACGAGTGCCGCTTGCACGGCAGTCGCCCTGGCAAGGGCTAACTCATCAAGACGCGAACGGGTAAATTTCTGCGCTCCTATCAGCTCCTCCATCGCCTCATCGCCGCCGGATTTGATGCCGTATTTGACCTTAAGTGCCGCTATGGCTTCATCCGTGGAGAGGCCTTGTTTATTGGACATCAGCGTGAGGGTATTTTGCAGCGAGCGCCTTTTAAACTCGTGAGTATCGAGTTTTTCGTTATACGCAGAGTTTAGGATGATCTTAAGTTCGGGCTTGGCTTTTGCGATCTTAACCAAATCATCTATTTTAGAGTTTTCGCTGATCAAAATTTCGCTGCTCGCCGCCTCAAAATCGATACTTTCGAGCTTTTTCGTATCTACGCCCGCGATCTTTCCCATAAATCTAAACGGACTTAACACGATGTCGGAGAGCAGCTTTTTGACCGCGCCCCAAACCAGCGTGCCGTAGCTAAATTTCGGATCGCTCAGCGTACCGCTTAGAGGCAGACTGATATCGATCTGATCGTCGCTGTCCTTTAGAATCGATACGACTAGTCCGATCGGAAGACTCAGTGCGTCCTTGCTCTGCACCTCTTTGCCGAGCTCGAAGCGGTCTAAATTTAGATCGTTGCTTGCGTTTAGCTTGCTATCGTCGATTTTGTAGGCAAGTTTTAAATTTAACTTGCCGCCCGCGATTTCGTTGCCGATATACTTGGCGGTATAGGGCGATGCGGGCACAAGCGGAATCTCCTTTAAAACGACGTTTATATCGCTTTTGCGTTTAAAATCCAGCGGATAGGCGCGCGCCGTGATGCTCGCTAGCCCGCTTCCGCTTACGAGCGAGCTAAGCTTGATATCCGCCGCTCGCTTCGGGCTGATCTCGCTGATGCTTGCTTTCATATCGCTGATGCGCAGTTTAAAGGGCGTTGCCATGCTCTCGTCGGTAAAATTTAAACCTCCGCCGCTAAGCGAGATATTTTTTGCGCTCCACGCAAAGTTTGCCTTGCTTTTTGCGGATCTGCTAGGCGCAGCTTCGGCGGGCTTTGCGGCCTGTTTTGCCTGCGCGGCGGGCTTTATTAGCGAAGTTAAATTTAAACGCCTGTCTTTATTTAGCGAGATATTTGCCGCAGGTGAGCCAAGAGCGATCTTATTTAATGCGAGAGAGTTTGGGCTCAGCGCGATTTGCGCGACATTCAGCGACGCAAGGGAGAAAATTTTATCCCTGCCCGAGCTTAACGCCAAGCCCTTGCCCGATAGCTTTGCTTCGAGCGAGAATGTGTTTGAAAGCTTCAGCTGCCCTTGCGTAGCGAACTCGCCCGCGATGGAGCCCGCGATAAATTCTGCCATATATTTGTTAAAAACGCTCAAGTTCGGCGCCTTTAAGCTAAAGTTCGCGCCCACGTTAAGCGGCGCGATACTAGCCTTGCCGTCCGCGTTAGCGGTGATCTCGCCCGTGATAAGGCTTGCTTTGATACCGAAAGGCTCGGCGAAATTCGAGCTTAGCCCGCTTAGCGTGGCGCTGAAATCCTTGATCTCGTGCACGTTGTTTTTAACGATAAAGCTCTCGCTGATCTTAGCCTTTGCGCCCGTTATGGAGGCCTCTCCGATCTTAAATTTTAAAGCGGGGCTTTTGGCGGGCTTTTTAGAATCCGAATTTGCGCCGCTTGCCGTAGAATTTGCGTCCGTTTGGCTTACGGCGCTAGAGTTCGCCGTTTTTTTGAAACTCGCAGGATTTTTAGAGATCGCGCTTAAAATCGCCAAATCGTTTATGCTTTTGGCGCCGTTAACGCCCACTTCCGAGTTGAAAAACGGCTCGTTTAGTAAAATTTTATCCACGTCCAGATCGAGATCCGCGACGTTAAATTTCACCCCTTGCACGCCGAAGCTTTCAAATCCGCTAAAAATTCCGTTTTTGTTTGCGATTTTGGAGTTTGAAATTTTAGCAAACTCCAGGCTTACGCCGTTTTGCGCGCCCTCTTTGTCGTAGCTAAACGCGCCCAGCTCGGTTGCGGCGACCGAAATTTTATCGCTGCGCGCTAGCGTAATCTGCGTATCCGCGATATTAAAGGCGCTAAAACCCGTATGAAGGGCCGTATCGTTACCTTCGGCGTTAAATTTCAAAAAATTTTCGGTGATTTTAGTGTCGTTTGAGACGACCGAAATTTGCGGGTTTGCAAAGCTTGAGCGGTTTAGATCTACGCTTTTTACGGCGGAGTTTAGCCGCAAGTTTGCCCCCGTTTTATTAAAATCCAGCGCAAAATCCGCGACCCGTGCGCCCTCAAAACCCGTGGAAATTTTGGTTTCGTTCATATCGTATTTTGCGCCCGAAACTAGCACTTGCGGGATTACCACTTTGCCTGAAATTTCATTCGAAACGTCCGTATTTAGCTCAAAGCTCGGGATTTTTAGCGAGTCTAGCGAAATTAAATTTTGATCTTGCAAAATTTCTAGGCTTTGCAGCTCGAGCTTTGAGTTTTCAAGCGCAAATTTTATATTTTCATCGAGGCTCAATCGGTAATTCAGCTCGGCGGAAAGTAAGCCGTTCTTAAACCGCACGCCGCTAGGATCGAGGTACGATAGCCAAAACGGATCGATTTTCAGCCGCGAGATATCTACCTTGCCGTGCAGACGAAGAGGCGCCAGGTCGATGGCCCCATCGAAGCTCAGCGCGTCGTATGTGCGTGAAACGGCGCTTAAATCGTGCTCGCCGATCGTTTCGTCCTTTAAATTTAGTCCGTTGATCTCATAATTTAGCTCGGTCGAGATGAGCGAAAACGGCTTTTTCAGGGAGTTATCGACGTAGCCCAGAGAGCCGCGCTCGATCTTAAAATTATTCAGCGTGACGTTGAAGCTGGAGTTTTCATCCTTGCTTTCGCTCTTTTGCTCCGAAAGTAGCGGCTCGAAATTGAAGGTGCCGTTTTGCTCGCGCTCGACGTGAAATTTAGGCGATTTAAGATGCAAAATTTCTACCGCGAGAGTCTTTTTAAAAAGCTTCGAAAAACCGATTTTTAAATTTATCTCATCGGCGCTAAACAGCGGCTTAAAGGTGCTAAGCTCCGGCTTGGTAACGTTTAGCTCGTAGGTAAAGGGGTTAAATTTGGCGTCCTGCACGCTAAAGCTCACTCTGCCCTCTAAAATTTTAGGTAGCGCCTTTTCGATAAAAAGCGGCACGCCGAAAAAGCCCGCGAGCACGTAAAATAGCGCAAATCCGCCCAATCCGCAAGCAAACTTACGTCGGTGTTTTATAAAAAAATTTTTCATTTTTCCGCTCATTAATTTTGATAGCGTAAAATTATATCCAAAAATTTCGTGCAAAGGGTTAAATTTTGCTGGTTCACATCTGCTGCTCGGTCGATTGCGATTATTTTTTGCGCCGCTTAAAAGAGCTCACGCAAGAGCCGCTAATAGGCTATTTTTATGATCCCAACATCCACCCTTGCGGCGAATATGTTCTTAGAATGCACGACGCAAAGCGGGTTTGCGAGAATTTAGGGATTAAATTTATCCCGGGCGAGTATGATTTTCAGGGCTGGCTAGACGGCGCGCGCGGGCTTGAAAACGAGCCCGAAAAAGGCGCGCGCTGCGAGTTTTGCTTTGATTTTCGCATGCAAAAAACGGCCGAGCTCGCGCTAGGCCTAGGCGAGCGCAAAATCACTACGACGCTTCTGATGAGCCCCAAAAAATCGCACTCTCAGCTTTGCGCCTCATTGCAGCGCATTTGTGAGCGCTACGGACTGGAGTTTATCGCGCCCGATTTTCGCAAAAACGGCGGCACGAACGAGCAGTTTGCGCTCGCGAAAAAGGACGCGCTGTATCATCAAAACTACTGCGGCTGCATCTACGCGCTTGCGTCGCAGCGGAATGATCAACAAAAAGCTGAGCGAAATTCGGGCGAGAGCCTGACGGCGGATTTGAAGCAAAATTTAGCCCAAGGCGCCGAAATTTACGAGCTAATGTCGTCTATCGATCGGCAAATCCTGCCCGCTTCGGTAGAGGAGAAGTTGAAATTTTACAAAAAGCTTTGCTCGCTCGAAAGAAAAGGGGTTAAATTTAGCGTGCTGCGCGATCGATTTTTAAACTACCGCCTGCTCCGTGCATGGATTAAATTTGACGGGCGTGTAGCGCCTTCGTTTGTGCTGTTCGGTTCGCATTTTGCGCGCGAAAACATGAAGCTTAGCATAGAGCGGAAGTGCGAAATTTTTTGTAGCGACAAAGGCGAGATTAAAATTTTAAGCCTGGCGAAATTTAACGAAATTTCAAGATCAAATTTCAAAAGCGTATCCGAAATGCTAAAAAACCCGCCGAGTCTCGCGCGCCAAAATAAAACTCGCGCCGCCCTGTGCGCTGCGGGCTCGCTCTCGCCGATCATCGTCACGGACGAGATAAGAGCCGCCAAAGTTCAAATTTACGGGCTCTCGCGCATATTTTTAGACGTTAGGGAAATTTTAGTAAGAATTTGATAAGATTCTAAAATTTCTAAAAAAGGCAGATCAATGATAGATATAAACGAAATCCTCTCCATCCTACCTCATCGTTTTCCGTTTTTGCTGATAGATCGCGTCGAAGAGCTCAGCATCGGCGAAAGCATCAAGGCCTATAAAAACGTAACCTACAACGAGCAGATCTTTCAGGGTCACTTCCCGGGGCACCCGATCTATCCGGGCGTAATGATAATCGAGGGCTTAGCGCAGGCGGGCGGCGTGCTGGCGTTTAAGAGCATGGAGAAAGACGGCGTCGATCTAAGCGATAAGGTCGTGTATTTTATGAGTATCGACAACGCTAAATTTAGAAACCCGGTCCGCCCCGGCGACAAGCTTGAATATCGCATCAGCGTAATCAAACATCGCGGACGCATCTGGGTGCTAAAGGGCGAAGCCTACATCAACGACGGCGCGACACTGGCCGCACAGGCTGAACTTCAAGCGATGATAATGGATAAATGATGGCTAAAGTTCACCACACGGCGATCATCGAGGACGGCGCGCAGATCGGAGCCGAGGTTGTGATCGAGCCGTATGCTTTCATAAGCGCGCAGGCTAAAATCGGCGACGGCTGCACGATCAAGCAGGGCGCGCGCATCATCGGCGATACGCAAATCGGCGAGAACTCTAAAATTTTTTCATACGCGATCGTGGGCGAAATTCCGCAGGATATGAGCTTTGAAGAGGGCGAGCGAACGGGGCTAATCATCGGCAAAAACGCTACGATTCACGAGTTTTGCACGATCAGCTCGGGCTCGCATAAGGGCGACGGATTTACGCGCATCGGCGATAATCTCTTTATGATGGCGTATTGCCACATCGCGCACGATTGCATACTGGGCAGCAACATAATCCTAGCCAACAACGCCACGCTCGCAGGCCACGTCGTAATGGGCGATTATGCCGTTATCGGCGGGCTTACGCCAGTGCATCAGTTCGTCCAAATCGGCGAGAGCTGCATGATCGCAGGGGCTAGCGCGCTTAGTCAGGACGTGGTGCCGTTTTGTCTAGCCGAGGGAAATCGCGCCTATATTCGCGGGCTAAATTTAACGGGCATCCGCCGCCGCTTCGATAAAGAGACGGTCGAGACGATAAATCGGGCGTATAAATTTTTATTCAACCAAGGCGGGGGTTTAAAGGAGCAGGCGCAAATTTTATTAAACGAAACGAGCGATCAAAACGTGCGCAAGATGTGCGAGTTTATAATCAACACAAAACGCGGAATTCCGCTAGATAAAGGTAAAATTTAATGGCAAATAAGTGCAGTTTTTGCGGTGAGACGGGCGCGGACGGACGTCGTATCTATCCTAACGACGACGGTACGGCGGCTATCTGCAGCTATTGTATCGATATGGCATACGCCGCTATCCACGGCAGCGAGGGCCAAAATGAGGCGATACAAAATCAAAATAAAGAGATCGATTTCGAGGCTATCAAGCCAAAGGCGCTGATGGAGGTTCTAAACCGCTACGTCATCGGCCAGGAGCGCGCTAAGAAAATTTTTAGCGTCGGCGTTTACAACCACTATAAAAGAATTTTCAGGCAGACCGACGCGAAGGGCGACGATACCGAAATTTCAAAATCAAATATCTTGCTTATCGGACCTACCGGCAGCGGTAAGACGCTTATGGCGCAGACCTTGGCGCGATTTTTGGACGTGCCGATCGCCATTAGCGACGCTACGAGCCTAACGGAAGCGGGCTACGTCGGCGAGGACGTAGAAAACATCCTTACCCGCCTTTTGCAGGCCGCGGACGGCGACGTAGAGAAGGCGCAGCGCGGTATCGTATTCGTAGATGAGATCGATAAGATCGCGCGAATGAGCGAAAACCGCAGCATCACGCGCGACGTAAGCGGCGAAGGTGTACAACAAGCGCTGCTTAAGATCATCGAAGGAAGCGTCGTAAATATCCCGCCGAAGGGCGGCCGCAAGCATCCAAATCAGGACTTCATCCAGATCGATACGACCAATATTTTGTTCGTCTGCGGCGGTGCGTTCGACGGGCTAAACGAGATCATCAACCGCCGCATCGGGCAGAATGTGTTAGGGTTTAACCAAACCAAGCGCAGCAAGAAAGAGAGTTTAAATTTACTAAATATGGTCGAGGCCGACGATCTGGTGCATTACGGCATAATCCCCGAGCTCATCGGGCGATTGCACGTAGTGGCTACGCTAAATGAGATCGACGAAAAGGCGATGGTTAGAATTTTAACCGAGCCGAAAAACGCGATCTTAAAGCAATATCAAAAGCTCTTTGCGATAGACGGGGCAAATTTAAAATTTGACGACGACGCGCTAAGAGAGGTCGCGAGCCTTGCGATCAAGCGCAAAACCGGTGCGCGCGGGCTTCGCAGCATAATCGAGGAGATCATGATCGATATTATGTTTGATCTGCCTGAGCTTAAGGGCTATGACGTCATCATATCCAAAGAGGTCGTAGACGGCGTCTCTAAGCCGATACTTGTAAAACAAAATTTAACTGCATAAAGGGGATAAATGTTACTTGATTCGATTCTAGGATTATTTTCTAGGGATATGGGCATCGATCTAGGCACGGCAAACACGCTTGTGCTGCTAAAAGATAAAGGCATCATCATCAACGAACCGAGCGTCGTCGCGGTACAAAACGAGCGCTACGGCAAGCAAAGGATCATCGCCGTGGGCGCCGAGGCTAAAGAGATGCTCGGGCGCACTCCGGGCGATATCGAAGCGGTGCGCCCGATGAAGGACGGCGTTATCGCGGATTTTGACATGACGGAGAAGATGATTAGGTATTTTATCGAAAAGACCCACAAGCGCCGCTTTTTCGTAAGTCCGCGCATCATCATCTCAGTTCCTTACGGACTAACTCAGGTCGAGCGTAAAGCCGTGCGCGAAAGCGCAATGATAGCGGGCGCGCGCGAGGTTTATCTAATCGAAGAGCCGATGGCTGCGGCGATCGGCGCGGGACTTCCCGTAAATGAAGCGCGCGGCTCGCTGGTCGTGGATATCGGTGGCGGCACCACCGAGATCGGCGTCATCTCTTTAGGCGGCATCATCAGCGCCAAATCCGTCCGCGTCGCGGGCGATAAGATCGACGCAAGCATCGTTAACTACGTCAAAGAAAAATATAGCCTGCTTATTTCGGAGCGTGCGGCCGAGGAGATTAAGATCAAGATCGGCACGGCGGTGCAACAGCAAAAAGATCTTACATACACGGTCAAAGGAAAAGACCAGATCAGCGGGCTTTTAAGCTCGGTCGATCTTACGAGTGAGGACGTTAGAGAGGCAATCAAAGACTCGATCAGAGAGATCGCCGATGCGTTAAAATTTGTCCTTGAGAGCATTCAGCCCGAAGTCGCCGCCGACATCGTCGAAAACGGCGTCGTACTAACGGGCGGCGGTGCGCTCATTCGCGGATTAGATAAATATCTAAGCGACACCGTAAAGCTTCCGGTTTTCGTCGCGGACGAGCCGCTGCTGTGCGTCGCAAACGGCACTGGAAAAGCCCTAGAAGAGATCAAATCGCTAAAACAAGCGGCAAATGACTAATCTCAAACTCCTCCTCGTCGCGGTTTTGCTGGTAGCCGTTTCGCTTACGTTCGGCTCGTATATCCACGGCAAATTTATCGGATTTGCAGGAGGAATTTTAGAGGTTTATTACGGCGTGAGTGATCGGGTAAAAAGCGCTGTGAACGAGCATTTTAACCAGGCAGAGACGATCAAAGCTCTACGAGAAGAAAACGCCGAGCTAAAAAAATCGGCGATGCTGCTTAGTACGTTCGCGGGCGAGCTGAATAAAATTTTGATCGATAAAAACAGCTCCGTCTACGAGCCCAAAGTTCAGCTCGTAAAGGCGCTGAGCTATGCAAATCTAAACGACTACAACAAATTCTTCGTAAATTTTGAAAATTTTAACCCAAACAAAATTTACGGCCTCATCAGCGAGGGCAAGACCGCAGGAATTTTAGTAAATAAAGACGGGCGCCCGCTTGCGATCTTACAGCGCGACGAAAAGAGCAATTTCTCCGTTTTCATAGGAGATACCCAAATTCCTGGCGTCGCAGGCGGCGAAAATAACGAGCTCGTGGTTAGATACATCCCGCAGTGGCTCGATCCCAAGGTAGGTGATGAGGTACTTACCAGCGGCAAAGACGGGATTTTTTTTGCCGGCGTGCCGGTAGGGAAGGTTAAAGAAATTCAAAACGGGAAGCTATACAAAAGCGCCGTCGTAGAGCCCTACGTGAGCTCCGAGATGCCGGCGTTTTTGTATGTCGTTACAAAGGAAAATTGATGCCCAAAATAGATGATATTAAGACGATTTTACTGATCGGCAGCGGTCCGATCGTAATCGGTCAGGCGTGCGAGTTCGATTATAGCGGCACGCAGGCTGCCAAGACGCTAAAGAGCCTCGGATACCGCGTAGTGCTAATAAACTCTAACCCCGCTACCATTATGACCGATCCCGATTTTGCCGACGCTACCTATATCGAGCCGATCACCAAAGAGAGCATTTTGCGTATCATAAAGCGCGAGGGCGTCGACGCGATCCTGCCTACGATGGGCGGACAGGTCGCGCTAAACGTCGCGATGCAGGCTTACGAAAGCGGCGAGCTAGCGGGGATAAAATTTCTAGGTGCCAATCCTGAAGCGATCAAAAAGGGCGAGGATAGGGTAAAATTTAAAGAGGCGATGATTAAGATCGGAATGGATCTGCCTAAATCCAAATACGCCTACAATATCGAAGAGGCGATGGCTGCTGCAAATGAGATCGGCTTTCCGCTCATTATCCGCGCTAGCTATACCCTAGGCGGCGCAGGTAGCGGCGTAGCGTACAATATCGACGAGTTTAAAGAGGTCGCGCAAAACGGGCTAGACGTGAGCCCTATAAATGAAATTTTAATCGAAGAGAGCTTGCTTGGATGGAAAGAGTTCGAAATGGAGGTGATCCGCGATCATAAGGACAACTGCATCATTGTCTGCTCGATCGAAAATTTTGATCCGATGGGGGTGCATACGGGAGATTCCATCACGGTTGCGCCCGCTCTAACGCTTACCGATAAAGAGTACCAGGCGATGCGCGACGCGAGCTTTAAAATTTTACGCGAGATCGGCGTGGATACGGGCGGCTCAAACGTGCAGTTTGCGGTAAATCCGCAAACGGGGCGGATGATCGTCATCGAGATGAACCCGCGCGTAAGCCGCAGCTCGGCGCTTGCGTCTAAAGCCACGGGCTATCCGATCGCCAAGGTCGCTACGATGCTGGCGGTAGGCTTTAGCCTGGATGAGATCAAAAACGATATCACCGGCACGCCCGCAAGCTTCGAGCCCGTGATCGATTATATCGTGACTAAAATTCCGCGCTTTGCGTTTGAGAAATTTCCCGGCGCAAACCCCTATCTCGGCACTGCGATGAAAAGCATCGGCGAGGTGATGGCGATCGGGCGCAGCTTTAAAGAGAGTATTCAAAAGGCGCTGTGCTCGCTGGAGAAGGGCTACTTCGGCTTCGTAGAATTAAGCTTAAGCGAAAAGGATCTCATCTTCGGGCTTCGCAACGCGCAGCAAGATAGAGCTTTATATATCGCTCAGGGCTTTAGAGCGGGTATGAGCGTGGATCAAATTTACGAGCTTAGCAAGATCGATCGCTGGTTTTTGAGTCAGATCGAGCAGATCGTAAAATTTGAAGAGCGCATCGATATGGAGATCATCAACGACGCGGCGCTTCTAAGACAGGCCAAGAGCTGGGGCTTTAGCGATAAGATGATCGCAAATTTGATCAACAAAAAGGACAATCTGGGCCTTACGCAAAACGACATCCATTTTGCCTGCGCCAGGCAGGGCATCGGCCTTGAATACAACGAAGTAGATACCTGTGCGGGCGAGTTTGCGGCGCTTACTCCGTATCTGTACTCCAGCACCAACATAACGCCAGCCATCGCAAGCCGTAAAATTTCAAAAGATAATAAAAAGGTCCTCATCATCGGCGGCGGTCCGAACCGCATCGGGCAGGGCATAGAGTTTGACTACTGCTGCGTGCACGCCAGCTACGCTCTGCGCGATATGGGGATAACTACGATAATGTATAACTGCAACCCAGAAACTGTCAGCACTGACTACGACACGAGCGATATTTTGTACTTCGAGCCGATTGATTTCGAGCATGTCAGAGCGGTCATCGAGGCCGAGAACCCCGACGGCGTGATCGTGCATTTCGGCGGTCAAACGCCACTAAAGCTCGCCAAGCGCCTAAGCACCGTGGGAGCCAAGATCATCGGCACGAGTGCGCGCACGATAGACGTAGCGGAGGATCGCAAGAAATTTAGCGAGTTCATCGCAAGCATCGGCGTTAAGCAGCCCAAAAACGATACTGCTATAAGCGAAGCCGAGGCGATCGAAAAGGCCGCTGCGATCGGCTATCCGGTGCTCGTGCGCCCTAGCTACGTGCTCGGCGGTCGTGCGATGCGGCGCGTACATAGCGAAGCCGAGCTTAGGCAGTATATGAGCGAGGCGGTGCGCGTGAGCGACCATTCGCCGGTACTTATAGATAAATTTTTACTTGACGCGACCGAGCTTGACGTCGATGCGATCTGCGACGGACGCGACGTATATATCGGCGCGATAATGGAGCATATCGAGGAGGCGGGCATTCACAGCGGCGATAGCGCGAGCATTTTGCCGCCGCTTAGTCTAAGCGCGGAGATGATAGATCTGGTAAGTCGCCAAACCAAAGAGATCGCGTTAAATCTCGGCGTCGTAGGGCTTATGAATATTCAATTCGCGATTTTTGAAAACGAGCTTTACATCATCGAGGTAAATCCGCGTGCGAGCCGCACCGTGCCGTTTGTGAGCAAGGCGAGCGGAATTCCGATGGCAAAGGTCGCTACCCGCGTAATGTGGCAAGGGGGTCTGCGCGAGGCTTTAAAATTTTACGACGAGTTCGGCGTGCTGATCGAAGAGAAGGGAATTTTAAAGCCGCGTATTAAAAACCATATCTGCGTCAAAGAGAGCGTCTTTCCTTTCAACAAGCTTGCGGGCGCGGATCTGATCCTGGGACCCGAGATGAAAAGCACCGGCGAGGTGATGGGCATCGGCGAAAATTTCGCCAAGAGCTTTGCTAAATCGCAAATAGGCGCGAGCAATGCGCTTCCAAGCGGCGGCAAGGTGTTTTTGTCGCTAGCCGATCATGACAAGCTGCGAGCCGTAGAGCTTGCGCGCGCGTTTACGGGCGCGGGCTTTAGTATCGCCGCTACGAGCGGCACTCACAAGCTGCTAGGCGAAAACGGCGTAGAGTGCGAGTTTGTCTATAAAATCAGCGAGGGTCGCCCAAATATCGAGGACAAGCTCAAAAACGGCGAAATTTCGCTCGTCATCAACACTAGCGATAGTAAATCAAACTCTACCGATGCCGCAAAGATCCGCCAGAGCGTGCTGCGCTTTAGGCTGCCGTATTTTACGACGATGAAGGCGGCGATCGCCGCTACGCGCTCGATCTGCTCGATAAAGGACGACTCCGCGCTTGAAGTTAAAACGCTACAGGAGTATCTAAGCGGAAGGTAGCATCTTACAAGAATCATAGAATTTAATCATTGAGTATTTTGGCTTAGTGGTTAAATTTTATGATTTAAAATTCTAGGGACATGAATATATAAGTCAAAATAGACTTTTGTAGTACATATTAGAAATCAGCGCATATATATCAGGTATTAAAATCCTCGTCGTCGACACAGCTCATCGTTCATTACCATTGAGAAGAGCATCTCGTTATCGAGATAATATGTCTGATAAATATATTTAATGCCAGTATCTTTTGCTTTCGAGCCATCACTCAAGCTCATATTAAGAATTCTACAGCTCCTATCTACTATATCGTATTTATTTTTGTTGTTATGAAGAAATATACTATATAGCCTTTGCTTATATTTTTCTCTATCTATATTTGGTGCAGTAATATGAAATGTGTATTTGATCGTTATAGTATCACTTTTACAGACTAAAATAGGGAACATAGTAGCAATTTCACCAACCTCTTGTTTTAAATCATAATCACTCATGATCTGAACTGCAATATTTTGATTGCATCCGTCATTAGCAAATGAAATACTGATCCCCAATAGAAGAAAAAATATTGTTTTACGCATTTTTTGACCCTTCTGTTATTTGCATATATTTTCCACGCTATGGTTACTAAATAAATTTTTAGATAATTCAATAATCATATTTTTTGCAAAAATTATCATCTACCGTAACTATATAAAAAGGCTCGTTGTTGCCAAAAAAGTATATAAAATTTGCTTTTCGGTTTAAACCTAAATCCTGAAAAGCGTCCAAGCCAGGACAGATTGAATCGGCTGCGATTTTATCGAGCGTCCCCTTTGCTCTTAAATACGCAGCTTCTTTTTTTAGATATGTTTTGAGATCTTTTTAAATCAGTACCGACCATCATTGTACTATTTTCGCAGAAAAAACCAATATACGCTTTTTGTTCTTGCGATAACGAATTAATAGTTACTAGAAACTTTTTTACCTCTTCGTTATCACATGCATCATAAGCGAACGAAGCGCCGATCGTCAATATAAGAGAAAATATTATTTTGCGCATAGCGTAAAATCTTAAAATTATTTATCAGCAGAAAATTCGCGCAAGCTCGCTAAAGTTTTACCTCGTTGCTCGTTAAACTCAACGCATATTTCTAAAGCATTGGAGAATTTTTCAAATGCGGTTTTTAGTTTATTTGTATCTTCATTGTTACAACAAAACGACGTTAATTGCTTATCTCCCATATAGATATCTACTGAATTTTGCGAATATTGTGAATTCTCCATCTTCGTAATTCTTAGTTTTATTCCCTCAGAATATTGGGTGACGATGTTCATAACTTCAGATTTATCCGCTCTTTCTTTGATGATTAGTTTCAAAGCGATCTCCTTATTTAAAATTTAAATTATGATACCCCCCCCCTTACAAAATGCTTAAATTTAGAAATATTAATTTTAAATTTTTATTGCGTTTGCCAATAATTTTTATATCAAAGCATAGAGTAAATGAGAGTTTTAACGCTTAGATTGGTAGTTAATTCGTAAGCCGGTATTGAAGTAGATATCGGATATAGAAATTTATATAAATCTTGGTAATTAAAGATTTTTCTAAAAGTTTTAAAATCTCAACAAATTATACCGTCATTTACTTACAAACTCGGTAAAATCACTGATTATTATCGCTAGGCACCTTTAAAATTTGAACTAAATTTCACGTTTTTAGAATTCTTATTAAAACTGAATGCCATTAAGGCTGCTAATTTATATTTTCTCGCGATAGCATATCTTAAAATTCCGATTAAATTTAACGCGGCGGCGGATTTAAAAATTTACTGCCTTTTTTGCACTTTAACTTTTGGAGCGGTTTTTGTGCCTTGCGCTTTTGCCTGCGGACGCTCGATAATGCGGATATTGGCGTTTGAGCGGAGCCTGTCGTTGAACTCGGTAATCGCCTTTTTGCGCTCGGAGGTCACGTAGCCTTCGATCGCCTTTTCTTGCACGCTGTCAAAATCAAGCGTGCGAAGCCCCTTTTTGTCGTTTACGTAAAACATCTCGTAGCCGTTGCGCGTAGGGATTATCGGCGAAAATTTACCCTGCTCGACATTCGTGACGATATATTTTAGCCCCTCATCCATTTGATTGGCCTTGAGGGTGCCCTTCATCACATACACGTCGCTTGGGTGGAGCTTCGGGTTTGTGCGGATCTTATCGAGCGGAGCTTGCGATTTTGCGATATAGCGGGTGAGCGTGATGCTATCGAAAGTCGTAAATAATGAACTATTTTGGCTGTAAAATTTTTTAACATTTTCGGGGGTCGTGCGGTGCTGTACGTCTGCGAATATCGAGCCATAGAGCTTTTCTTCAAGCAGTGTGCGGCGGACATTTGCTTTAAAGTCATCGTAGTTTATACCTTGCTTTTGCACGGCGGTTTTGAGCTGGTCTAAGCTAAGCTTATTTTGATCGGCGATTGCTTTGAGTCTCGCATCGATCTCCGCGTCATTTACCGCGATGCCGCGGCGTTTAATCTCGGATTGTTGCAGCTTTTGCCCGATTAAAATTTCCATCGCAGCTTGCGGTGAAGCACCCGTTAATTTCTGGACCTTTACCAGCTCGTAGTTCGTGATGGGCTCATTATCTACCACGGCGATGACGCCGTTTACTACTTCGGCATTTGCACAAACAGCACAGATCATTGCGGAAAAAAGCAGTTTCTTTATCATTTTTAACCTTTATTTAGTCTTTTTGCTTTATAATTACAAGATCGCGATTATAACATTAAATGGTAATTTTTGCAAAGGAATTTTATGATAGTAACTCGTTTTGCGCCGAGTCCTACGGGATATTTACATATCGGCGGACTTAGAACGGCGCTTTTTAGTTATCTTTACGCTAGGGCAAACGGCGGCAAATTCCTGCTGCGTATTGAGGACACTGATCTGAAGCGCAATTCGCAGGAGGCCGCGCAGGCGATCGAGGAAGCCTTTAAGTGGTGTGATCTGGACTATGATGGGCAGATCGTGTATCAAAGCTCGCGCTTCGATCTTTACAAACAATATGTCCAAAAGCTGTTAGATGAGGGCAAGGCATACAAGTGCTATATGAGTAAGGACGAGCTGGATGAGCTGCGCGCGCAGCAGGAAGCTCGCAAAGAGCGCCCGCGCTACGATAACCGCTATCGCGACTTTACCGGCACGCCGCCTGCGGGTATCGAGCCTGTAATACGCATCAAATCCCCGCTTAGCGGCACGATAGAATTTAGTGACGGCATCAAGGGCGAGATAAAATTTAATGCCGCCGATATTTTGGACGATTTCATCATCGCGCGCTCCGACGGCACGCCTACGTATAACTTCACGGTCGTGATCGACGACGCGCTGATGGGTGTCACGGACGTGATCCGCGGCGACGATCATCTAAGCAACACCCCGAAGCAGATCGTGCTGTATAATGCGCTAGGCTTTAAAATCCCGAAATTTTACCACGTCGCGATGATCAACGGCACCGACGGCAGCAAGCTGAGCAAACGCCACGGCGCTACCGACGTGATGGAGTACAAACGCATGGGCTATCTGCCGCAGGCTCTGCTAAATTTCTTAGTACGCCTGGGCTGGAGCCACGGAGACGACGAAATTTTTAGCATGGAGGAGATGAAGCGCTACTTTGATCCCAACCATATCAGCAAGAGCTCCAGTACTTTCAACCAAACCAAGCTTGAGTGGCTCAACGCGCATTATATTAAAAACTCTGACGACGATGAGCTTGCCGCGCAGCTTGTAGAATTCGGCGTCGATATCCGCTCGCATGCCAAAAAACATCTCATCGCGCAGCAGTACAAACAGCGCGCAAAGACGTTAGTGGAGATGGCCGAGGGCATTAAAATTCTTCTAAACCGCCCGAGCTGCTATGACGAGAAGGCGTATAAGAAATTTGTAACCGAAAGTTCGCTAAGCTTACTCGCAAAATTTGCGGATACTCTAAGCGCAAATTTAAATGCAAAGGAGTGCGAGGAAAGGACGATGGGATTTTTGGACGCAAACGGCGCCAAGCTAAAGGATCTTGCCCAGCCGCTGCGCGTTGCGATCACGGGGGGAAGCGTAAGTCCGTCGATTTTTGAAATTTGTGAAATTTTAGGAAGCGACGAAGTTAAAACGAGAATTTCAAATTTAATCAAAAAAGGATTATAAAATGGCTAAAGTAAACGTTGAAGCGGCTTTGAAGTACCACATAGGCGGTAAAATCGGAACGAATGTAAAAACCCCGTGCGCTACGGCGGAGGATTTGGCGCTTGCATATACGCCGGGCGTCGCGGAGCCTTGCAAGGTGATCGAAGGTGATCACGAGGCTGCGTTTAAATACACGAATAAGGCTAATCTCGTAGCCGTTATCACTAACGGCACAGCGGTTTTGGGGCTTGGTGATATCGGCGCAATCGCCGGAAAGCCCGTAATGGAGGGCAAGGCGGTTTTGTTTAAAAAATTCGGCGGCGTCGATGCTTTCGATATCGAGATCGACGAAAAAGATCCTAAAAAGATAATTGAAATTTGCAAAGCGCTTGCGCCTACGTTCGGCGGTATAAATTTAGAGGATATCAAAGCTCCCGAGTGCTTCGAGATCGAGCGCGAGCTGCAAAAAGCCGTCGATATCCCCGTCATGCACGACGATCAACATGGCACCGCTATGATTACGGGCGCAGGGCTAATCAATGCAGCCCTTATCAGCGGCAAAAAAATCGAGGATATGAAGATCGTCGTAAGCGGCTCGGGCGCTGCTGGCATAGCGTGTGCAAAGATGTATCGTAATTTAGGCGCTAAACATATCATAATGCTTGACTCCAAAGGGGTGATCCACAAGGGTCGCACCGATCTTACCGAGCAAAAGAAAGAATTTGCCCTAGATACCGCAGATCGCACGCTAGAGGACGCGATGAAGGGCGCGGATATGTTTTTGGGCCTTAGCAAGCCGGGCGTTTTAACCAAAGAGATGGTAAAGACTATGGCGCCGCATCCAATCATTTTTGCGCTTGCAAATCCGGTACCGGAAATTTATCCAAGCGAGGTCGAGGAAGTAAGAAACGACGCGATCGTAGGCACCGGCAGAAGCGACTTTGCAAATCAGATCAATAACGTTTTGGGCTTTCCGTATATCTTCCGCGGCGCGCTTGACGTAAGAGCCAAAAAGATCACCGAAAATATGAAGATTGCGGCCGCTCGCGCGATGGCGGATCTTGCTCGCGAAGAAGTTCCTGCAGAAATCCGCAAGATGCTGGGCAAAGATAGCTTGAAATTCGGCAAAGACTACGTTATCCCAAATCCTTTCGATCCGCGCGTATTTGCCGTGATCTCGACGGCGGTTGCAAAAGCTGCGGTAGATGACGGCGTCGCTCGCGTCAAAGAGTTCGACGCTGCGGCTTATAAAAAAAGCCTAGAAGCCAAAAAGCTATGATTCCTTGCTCCTGCGCGAGGCGAGATTAAATTTAAGAGGCGTAAATGAAAGATTTGGCTTTACTTACCGATTTTTATCAGCTTAGTATGATGCAGGGCTATTTTTTTACAAAGCCCGATCAGACGGCGGTTTTTGACGTTTTTTATCGCAAAAACCCAAGCGGCGGCGGTTACGCGATATTTTGCGGCTTAAACGAGGTCGTGGATTATATCGAAAATCTCAAATTTAGTGATGACGACATCGCATATCTAAAAAGTCTAAATTTCTTTAAGCCGGAATTCTTGGAATTTCTAAGAGGCTTTAAATTTAGCGGCGAAATTTACGCGATGGATGAGGGGCAGATCGTATTTCCGCACGAGCCGCTAATTCGCGTCAAGGCAAACATTATGGAGGCGCAGCTCATCGAGACTGCGATCTTAAATACTATAAATTTTCAAACTCTAATCGCCACGAAAAGCTCGCGTATAAACTTTAGCGCTCAGGGCGATTCGGTGATGGAGTTTGGCTTGCGCCGCGCTCAGGGGCGAAGTGCGGGCATCTACGGCGCAAAGGCTGCGATTATAGGCGGCTGCAGCGCCACGTCAAACGTGCTTGCCGCAAAGAAATTTGACGTCCCTGCGATCGGCACCCACTCGCACTCGTGGATTCAGAGCTTTGATAGCGAGCTGGAGGCATTTCGCGCTTACGCTAAAATTTATCCAAACAGCGCGCTTCTGCTCGTCGATACCTACGATACTCTCGCAAGCGGCGTGCCAAATGCGATCAAGGTTTTTGAGGAGCTGCGCGCAAGCGGTCATAAGCCGCTTGGAATTCGCATAGATTCAGGCGATCTGGAGTATCTAACCAAGCAGGCGCGTAAGATGCTCGATGCTGCGGGCTTTAATGACGCAAAGATCACTGCGTCGAATGATCTAGACGAATACGCGATCGATCAGCTCAAACTTTTTGACGCCAAAATCGATAGCTGGGGGATCGGCACGAGGCTCATCACCGGCGGAGATAGTTCGAGCCTCGGCGGCGTGTATAAGCTAAGCGGTATCGAAAAAGATGGCGAGATCATAGCTAAGATCAAAATTTCAAACGATCCGCGCAAGATCAACAACCCGGGCTACAAGCAGGTCTTTAGACTCTACGACAAAGATAACGGCATGGCGCTTGCCGATCTGATCACGCTTGAGAGCGAGAGCATAGACGAGAGCGCGCCGCTTGAAATTTTCCACCCTCTTTACACCTATAAGCGTAAAATTTTAACGAATTTCAGCGCGCATAAGCTCTTGTGTCCCGTTTTTAAGGAGGGCAAATTCGTAGGCGTACGCCGCACGGTAAGCGAGATCGCGCGTTTTAGCAAGGAGCAGAAGAGTAAATTTTGGCTCGAGCACCTTCGCAATGTCCATCCGCAAAGCTACAAAGTGGATCTCTCTCAAAAGCTTTGGGATATCCGAAAATCACTCATCAACGAGTGCAACCTCAATTTAAAGGAAAAATATGTTTAAAGTTCTATCGTGCGCCGCTTTGGCGTTAGTTTTGCTAGGATGCGGCTCAAACCAACTCCGCCAATCCCCGGATAGCGCTATGAATAAGCAAGCACAGAGCGAAAAAACCATAACTCAAGAGAACGCAAAGACCTTCTATTTCGTCGATGACAAGGGCAAAAAGCTATCGCTTAGCTCAAACGACGATTTCAATACCGCCGTGTTAAAGGACGATAGCGGCAAAAGCTACGACCTCAAGCGCGACCGCGCCGCCGACGGCATCTATATGGAGAACAAGGACGGAGTGAGCATCCACTTCAAAAAAGGTGAGGGCATAGTGGAGTTTAGCAAATACAAATCCATCCCGATCACCGAGGTCAAATAAATCCTGAAATTTTTGGTTAAATTCCGATTTAGCGCCGGAATTTAACCTCTTTTCCTGCGCTAAATTCGGAGAAAGTTATGTTATTAGGCAAAATCGATTATCTAAATTTGCTCCCATTTCACGTATTTTTAAAATCCCTTCCGTTGCCGTCTTACGTTAAAAAATCGATAGAATTTAAAAAAGGGGTGCCGAGCAAGCTCTGCGCCGATCTTTATTATAGGCGCATAGATGCCGCGGTAATCTCCAGCATTGAAAGCCGCCGCGCAAAATACCGCAGACTGCCTCTTGGAATCGTCGCAAAGCGCGAGGTGCTAAGCGTGCTCGTGCGCAAAAACTCGGCGCCTAGGCTCGATCCCGCGTCTATGAGCTCAAATATGCTAGCTCGCGTGCTGGATCTTAGCGGCGAGGTGCTAATCGGCGATAATGCTCTAAAGGCGCTGCTTTCGCAGGGCAAGGATAAATTCTACGATTTGGGCGAAATTTGGCAGCAGCGCACGGGCTTGCCCTTCGTTTTCGGGCGGCTGTGCTGCGTGAAAAACGATAAGGCTTACTCGCGCCTGGCGACGAAATTTTTACGTTCGCGCATTAAAATTCCAAGATATATCCTGCAAAGCTACGCCCTTTCGCGCGGCATAAAAGAGCGTGAAATTTTAAATTATCTAAAATTTATCGGCTATGAGATCGGCGTTCGCGAGGAGCTGGCGCTGAAAAAATTTATCGCCAAAGCCAAAAAATTAAAATTTAATCCGGTTCAAAAGGAGGAACTATGAAGTCTTACATCGACGGCTTGCTGCTAAATTTAAAGCGCGCCAATCCCGGCCAGGAGGTCTTTATCCAAGCATCGACCGAGATTTTATACTCGCTCATACCGCTTCTAAAGCGCGACGAGAGGTATGTGAAAAATAAAATTTTAGAGCGCATTTTAGCGCCCGAGCGCACGATGATGTTTCGCGTCGTCTATATGAGCGACGGCGGCGAGCCCTGCGTGCATACTGGATATCGCATAGAGTTCAACTCCGCCCTGGGCCCCTACAAAGGCGGACTGCGCTTTCATCCGAGCGTAAATTTGGGCGTTTTAAAATTTTTAGGGTTTGAGCAAATTTTTAAAAATTCCCTCACGGGTCTTAATATCGGCGGCGCAAAAGGCGGCGCAAATTTCGATCCCAAGGGCAAGAGCGACGGCGAGATTATGAGATTTTGTCAAGCTTTTATGTTAGAACTTCACCGCCTAATCAGCTCCAATACCGACGTGCCCGCGGGCGACATCGGCGTGGGCGGCCGCGAGATCGGCTATATGTACGGCGCGTATAAAAAGCTCACCCGCAGATTCGACGGCGCGCTTACGGGCAAGGGGCTAAGCTGGGGCGGCAGCCTCGCGCGCACCGAGGCTACGGGCTACGGATCGGTCTATTTTGCAAACGAGATGCTCGCTACCAGGGGCGATTCGCTGCACGGCAAAATTTGCACAATTTCAGGCGCCGGCAACGTCGCGATCTACACCGCCGAAAAGCTATATCAAATGCAGGCTAAGCCCGTCACCGTGAGCGATTCTACGGGCTTTATCTACGATGCCGAGGGAATCGACGTGGCGCTTCTTAAAAAGCTAAAAGAGCAGCTGCGCGTAGGGCTTTGCGAATATGCCAAGGAGCGTCCCGGCGCAAAATTTACCCCCGTAAGCGCCTATCCCGCAGGCCGCAACGGCGTGTGGAGCGTGCCGTGCGATGCGGCATTTCCGAGCGCTACGCAAAACGAGCTTAATCTGCAAGACGTAAAGACTCTCTATGCCAACGGATGCCGCATGGTTTGCGAGGGCGCGAATATGCCAAGCACGCTTGAGGCGATCGATTTTATGCTCGCGCAAAAAGACTTTCTTTTCGGCCCTGCGAAGGCGGCGAATGCGGGCGGCGTGGCTACGAGCGGGCTTGAGATGGCGCAAAACGCGCAGATGGCGTCGTGGAGCTTCGAGGAGGTCGATAGCAAGCTGCGCGAGATCATGCGCCACATATTTCGTACCAGCTACGAGACTTCGAAGGAATTCGGCGCGGAGGGCAATCTAGTGCTGGGCTCGAATATCGCGGGCTTTCGCCGCGTAGCCGACGCGATGCTGGATCAAGGTCTGGTTTAAGCTTAATTCGCTTTATTTTGTCAAAAGCGGCAGCTCGCTTTTAAATTTAAACTCTTTAAATTTACGGCGAGCTTTTGGCTGCTTTGATAAAATTTTAATAGTTTGCGCCGAGGATAGGATATGCGCACTTCTCGACATAATTCGCTCTGCGCGGCTTGCGCAGTATCTTGCGTGCTGCGTAAATTTTAAAAATGGCGCTCAGGCACAACGCGGTTTTAAAATTTTAAGTCGTCATAGCGCCGATTTTAAATTTAACTGCAAGCGCGCAAAGTCCGCCGCCGCCAAATTTTATCTTTAAATTTTGTGGGTAAATTTTGCCCGTTAAATTTAGCTTTGAAATTTGACGTTTAAAATTTAGCTCAAAGCCGCTTTAAAATTTAGCCTAAATTTTATCTCAGCTCGCCCGCGCAGCGCGTAAATTTAAACCGAGCACGGGCTGAGCGTTTACCGCATTTTGGCATAATGGCGCAAATTTTATCCAAAGGTTGCAATATGAAAAAATTTATGGTTTTACTCGCCGCTGCATCACTGTCGCTTGCACATGTGGACGTAACGGATATCCTAAAGCAGAGCGCAGACGTGCTCGGTGCGACTCAGAGCGGAAACTACAAAGAGCTGCTCGCTTCCGCTACGAACCGCGCCGTAGCCGAGCTTGCCAAGGGCTACATCCACAGCAAGACCGCTAAGATCGAGCTTCCTCCTTCGCTCAAAGCCGCTGCAAAGCTTGCGAAAAAGGTGGGCAGCGATAAATGGGAGCGCGAGCTCGTCGCGAGTATGAACGATGCCGCTACCAAGGCGGTGAGCGGCGCATCAAAGATATTTTTGCAAGATCTGAAATCTATGAGCGATGCCGACGTTAAAAAGCTCATCGGCGGCGGCGACACGGCGCTTAGCGAGTATTTGCAGAGCAAATCGGGCGCGAAGCTGCGGGCGGTTTTTAGACCGATCGTAAGCGATATGATGAGCAAAAACAGCTTTGCGACGGCGTATAACGGGCTAAATTCCTTCGCGCAAAACAAGATCGCGGGTAACGAAGCGGTGCAAAATATCGCGCGCGGGCTGGGCGCGAGCGAGTATCTGCCTAAGCAGGGCGAGGATTTGAACGATTACATCACGCAAAAAACGCTGGACGGGCTATTTGCGGTGATGAGGGAAAAAGAAAGCGCGCTTCGCGGCAGCGCCGTCGGCAAAGGCGCAGGGATTTTAGGCAGGGTGCTGAAATAAAACTCGCGGCGAGGTTTTGGCGTAAATTTCGCCGTATAGCTACTTTCGGTTGCTTCGCGCTGCTGCGTGCGTAGTCTAAAGCTGCGCGCAAAGTGCCCGCTCGCGTGAAGCGACTGCTTGCATTAAAGCGGGCGCGCGGCGAAATTTAGAAGTTTGTTTACCGCGCTTGGAGCCTGTTTGCTTAAGACGATAATCTCAGCGCGGAGTTTAGTCTGCGAAATTTGAAACTGTAAAATTTAGAAATTTAGCAAGACGCAAAGGATTTGAAATTTTAAAATTTCACGCGGAGTTTTAGAATTTTACGCGGTGTTTAGGTGCGCGCATAAATTAGCGCCTATATCTGAAATTTTACAAAGCGGCGGAGTATCGGAATAGCAGAGCTGTAATAGATGAGTGTAAGGATAAAACAAGAAAACTGTCTTGTAAATTTAGCTTCTTTTATATCTCTCTTTGTGTTCTGCAAAACCGGTTTACTCATTAGTCCTATTATTTTCCGATTCCATTTTTCTTAATTCTTTAAGCGCTCTATTATGGACATTGGCTTGCTTGCAAACTCTACCTTCAGCAGCAATATATCTTACTAAATTTATATCATTTGTATCGATTGCTATCAATAATCTACCCATAAGCCTTTCCTCTACAAAAAACGTATAATCGCACTTTGCACACAAAGTACTTTCATAAATTATAAATAATAACAAAACTACTACGGCGCAAATTATAAATTTTAATGCTTTAACCATATTTTCTCCTTGTGTGTATTCTTCCCGTATATATTGATAATGTCGATTGGCGAGGCATTATATCACTTCTTATTTTTAAATTTAAATCTCTTTCGCTTTATTTTTATAAAATTTTCCAACTGCTTATCGGTAAAATTTAAAACCTCTTTTCGGTTTTGTAAATTTACATAAGTGTGCCTTATATCGCAGCATCTATAAAAAATATATTTCCAATTTTTAATTAGCCAGTCTGCCTCTATCATATTTTTATCTGTTTTAAACAAAGACGGCAGAACCCATAAGCCCGCCTTGTAGCCGCTAATTACGACCAATTTTATAAAATTTACTCCATCATCGTCTTTTGCTTTTACTACGATAAAGCTTACATTTTTCTCATATGGATAGCCGGATTTTCTACATTCGATAATATCTCCGACCTCGATCTTTCCGCGAAATTTCAAGAGAGGAATACTAAGCTTTTCTATCAAATTTGTCTTTATGCGTCTATTGCGTCCGAATTTATCTCTCGGCTTTATCAATATAAAGCCTGGAATTGTTTCGTCGTAATCTTTTAATTCATCGCTACTAAGATAATTATCGGAGCATATAAATACCTCCTGGGGGCTCGCATTGATGCCAAAATTTGCTAAATTACGAATCAATTGCTCCTTGTCCACGACAAACCCCGCTTTGCTTGATAACATCTCGCTAGGAATCTCAAAGTATCTGTTGTCTTTTAAATTTAAAAGGCAAGGATTTTCTGTCCAGAAACATCGCTCATCGCAGACCATAAGCTCATCGTCGTTAAATTTTATAATATCGCCTCTTTGTAAATCATTGTCGAAGGTTGATATTGGTAAGATAGTCATTCAAAGTCCTTTTTTGCTTGCTAGATTAAACATGTTCATAATAAATTTTTCGTTATTTGTAATCGCTAAATTACACCTCTATAACCACATCCTTATACTTTTCATAAAGCCTCGGCTTTAAAATTTTATCACGATACTCTTTGCCCGCCTTAGTCATACACATCCAGTGGCTAAATCTACTCCAGGTATCAGGATTTTTCCAAGTTATCTCTGATTTGGGAGTTATGTTCTCCTCCTCTAAAAATTTATATCCAAAAAAGAAGTTATCTCTAAAATAGATCCACTTCTCATAAAGCGACATACCTAGATCGATCTTGGATAAATTCGTATCAAAGTCAGCCCATTCCTGTCTTAAATTTTCGCCCTCTACGCCGAAGTCTATCATACCCCCTAAAAACAGCTGACCCATTACTCCGAAATACTCTCCCGCGTATGTCGGATAGGCTGAAATTTCAGGATCATCTTCGTCCGCTAGCTTATAGTCGCTTTGGATAATCCCATATAGTTCAAACCATTCGTACCAATCAAAGATTTCATATTCAAGGTAATCCAAAATATCTTTTTTTCTGGTACCGGGAATTTGAGCTAATATGCGAATAAACGAATCCATCCAGCAATCAAATCCTAAAGCCTTATAAAGTTCTTCATCTTTGTTAAAAACCCAGCCGTATAGTTCATTCGGTTTTAAAATTTTAAATTTCATAGTATCTCCTTTTTAAATTTAATCGGTTGCCGATAGAATTTACCTCATCGATCCGTTTGGTTGATCTCATAAACTCGTTAATATAAAAGTTATTTGATTCCGAGAGCTTGGGCATACTTTTTAGTATTTCACCTAAATCGACGCTCTTTATTTCGGCGCAATTTTTTACATCGCCGCAGATACCGATAAAAACAAGATCGTCTCTATTTTTACCTATAAATTTACCCTTTGCGTAATAGCCGCCTTCAAATCTTTCATAGGCTATATAATATAATATTTGCTTTAAAATTTCACTTTGATCCAGCTTGAAATAGGTGCAGAATTTTGCGCCCTCTATATCTTGCGATATGTCAGTGGCGCCTACGGAGCTTTTTTCATATTTTTTAAGATCTATTTTTCCGATATTGTTTTCATCTCCTTCACCGATTGCTCCAAGCACGCGGAAATCCCTATCTATCTCGCCGTAAATATCAAAAAACAGATAACTGCCCTTAAAGCTTTTATAGGCAAATTCCTTTACGGCATCCTTAACAATTTCGATATTTGCAAGCGTAACTTCGGTCTTTTTGCAAGATTCGTTTTTTATCTCGACTTCGATCATTTAAGGTCCTTTATTTGTCTTGCTAAATTTTAATCCATTAGCCATTTTACCACATGCTCCAATAATTCCTCTAAATTTTCGGCTCCGCAACTTCCTTTGAGTTCGTTTTCCGTGGCATTGATGAAAAACCAATCCTCGTCATCTCTATCGATATTTATTTTGATCGGCTTTTTCCCGCTCTCGCCATCGATTTCAATCCACCAACCGGGATTATCGACCGTTTCTAGCGTAAGGCCATATTCATGCTCCCATTCTCCGTCGCATTTGGAAGCGTACCAGTTTTGTATGAGTTTTAGATTACTCATTGTTTCCTCCTTTAATTTTATAAATTTTTAAAATTCTCGATTTGTTAGGCTTTGATATTGCAATTGAAACAGGGCTTCTTTGCTATTTAAATTTAATCGCTTATTAAAAATTTCTTTTCCAAGCCATCTTTATTTACGGTGATTATCTTTGAGTTCGGGATATTTAAAAATTTGATAGCTTTTTCGTCCAGTTCGGATAACGGCTCCTCGTGATTATATTTGGTTTTAAAGTAATATAAGAAAAGATCGGCCGTTCGATTTTCATCCATAAGTTGCATTATGCACCTATCGTTTGAATCGCCGCTACCATATCGGTTTATCATCATAAACGGCTCGCAGCTCTTATGAAACGGGAAGCGGCCGAAATTAAAAAGATTGCCGACGAGCTCAAATACAAGGACAAAAAACAGAAATAAAATGAATAGCTTGATCATTCTGCGTTTCATTGCGGCGTTTCCTAAATTTTGAAATCAAAAATTCGTTTGTGTTTTAAATGCCAGACGATATTTGCGCTCAAGTCGCGGGTGTGCTCAAGCGCTAGTAGCGGTCTGGCGCAAAATTTACGACGCTATCTCGCTTTTTGCCGCGCCAGCTGCGGCGGATTCGCTTTCGTCCATGATGATGAGCTGTTTTGCACGCTTGATCTTGGCATCGTCGCGAAACGCTGCGCGCACCTTGTCCATACCGGTGTAAAATTCCTTCATCAAAACAAGGCACAAATACGCGCCGAATTCCGTCGTGCGGATGATCTCGCCCTCGATTCGTACGGCTCCTGCAAGCCTCAGCAGGCTAAGCTCTCTGCCCAGTTCGCGGCGCAAATTTAGATCGTTTGCGGCGTTAAATTTAGCGATATCGATCTCGCCGTTGAAAAGCTCGGTCAAAAAGAGATATTTCGCGCGCTCGGATCTGCTAAAATCGCAAGTGGCGATGACGGTACTTTCGTTTTTGCGCACTCTGCTTGCGTACTCTTCGAGATTAAACGCATTTACGAGCAGTCTGCCGCCCAAAAAGCTAAACGCGCCGCTTCCGATGCCTACGTATTCGTGGTTTGTGCCTACATATTCGTCGCTCATATTTGATTTTTCGCGAGCGAAAGCCCATGCGTTGCTGCGGTGCCAGCTTGCAAATTCCTTGCAGATGATAGAGTAAAACTCCTCTTCGCGGTCTATGTTGCTAACGCCGAGACTTCGCGCTATTTGATCGCGCATCAAAGGCGATTTCATCAGCGGATACAGCGTGATCTGCTCCGGTTTTACCGCCTTTGCCGCTTCAATGTCGCGAAGTAAAATTTCGCGCGTTTGAAATGGAAAGTTAAAGATCAGATCCAGGCTTAAAATCGGTAAAATTCCGACCGCTCGAAATAGCTTTTCTTGCAGAATTTCGCCCGAGCCGAATTTGTCGTAGCGCGAAGCTTTACGTAAAATATCATCATCAAAGCTCTGCACCCCCACGCTTAGGCGATCTATCAGCCCGCGAAATCGCAGTAAGCTCTCAGGCTCGATGTGGTTGGGATCGCTTTCGCACGAGACCTCTTTGATGCTAAAAAGCGACTTTGCAAGCTCCAGCGTGCGCGCTAACTCATCCTCGTCGATGAGCGTCGTGCCGCCGCCTACATAAAGCGTCTCAAAGTCGTAGCCTGCGTCTTTCGTGCGCTGCATCTCTACGCGTAGCGCGCTGAAATACGCCTTACACGCGCCGCGCTCGTAGGCGTATTTGTGAAAGGAGCAGTACGGGCAAAACGTGTGGCAGAAGGGCACGTGCATGTAGAGCATATATTTTTTATCGGGGTTTGGAATTTTGGCGA